>CAZMKH010000095.1:0-5250 GCA_964566455.1 uncultured Campylobacteraceae bacterium
AAATGTGTCAAATCCGCCTGTACCGAAACGAAACATACTGTCCACCAAAAAACCAGTATAAAAGTTTCCCAAATCTCCTCTTATGTTGTTTGTCCAGTCGTAATATATGCTTTTAAATTTTCTTTTATCAGTTTTGATGGCAAAGTTGTATGATATACCGCCCATGAGTTTGTTGGATAGTTGAGTGCCCCAGCCTTTAGGTTTATCATGTCCTATAAGCGAGTGAAATCCTTTTTGTAACTCTTCAGCCAAAGTAACCGGTCCGACTGCCCCAAGATTTATACCAAACTCATGAAAATAGTTTTTTGTTGATTTGTAAAGTAAAAAATTGAGCTTAAGGTATCCGGCATAGGGGATATCGTTCAATATAGGATAACTTTTTGTTTTATCATTTGGAGTAAACATGATGTGTGAGATACTAAAAGCATTGTTTGTTTGCAAATCATTTAAAAAATTAAAACTTTTGGAATTATTTGAATCTTTTAAATAAGTAAAAAAGAGTCCGTTTGTATATCTTCCGTCTTGTTTACTTGCAAGTGCATCGTTGTCTATGGCAAATGAGCCTGTACCAGCCAGCAAGCTTACATCAAAAAAAAGCATGATAAAAAAAACTATTTTTTTCATTTTATTTCCTTAAAACAATCTTCCTATCTTCCTAAAACCAATCCAGTATAAAATCATACCAAGAATGGTTACTCCTATAAAGTATGGCATTAGATCTATAAAAGAGGTTCCTCTGAAAAATATACTCTCACTTCCTTCGATATAGTATCTTAAGGGTGATATCAAAGAGAGTTTTTGAAAAAGAGGATACATTGCGTATATAGGCGTCCAGGCACCGCTTAAAAAGATAAGCGGCATCATTATAACTATAGAAAGTTGTGCTACCTGCATTATATCTTTGCTGATTGCTGCTACAAAAAGACCAATGCCGGCACTGGAAAATCCGTACAAAAGTGTAAGTAGCATAAAACTCCAAAAGGAGCCGTTTAAAGGTGTATCAAACACACCAAGCACTACAAATCCGATACTTAAAACCACTCCCATAGTGACTATAAATACCTGAGATGCACTTTTTGCAAGAATGATTACTTTTGGATTTATCGGCATCAAGAGCATGATATCCCAGGTGCCGTCCTCTTTTTCTTTTACAAATACCATAGCCGTCAGTATGACGCTAAGCAGTGTTATCATAGATAAAAGCTCTGTCAAAGCCATAAAAGAGTGGCTGTCGGCATTTTGGTTGAAAAGTTTGTGTGAGCTTAAAGTTACGGGTATATGAAGCTTTTCAAACTCTAAAATTATATTTTGGATATAAGAGAGTGTTGTAAAGCTTTGCGAAGCGGCAGTTGTATCAAGCAGTACATTTAGCTTTGCAGGTTCTTTTTTCTCGTATCTTTTTTGAAAGTTGCTGTCAAATACAAGGCCTACCAAAACCTCTTTGTTAAATATAGCCTTGCTAAGTTCTTTTTGTGAAGTAAAAGCCACAGGAGGATTGAATTCCGGCTTATGAAAATGTGAAAGAATTTTTTGGGTGATACCGCCCCCGGTTCTATCAACATAGCCTATGACAACATTTCTTGGTTTTATACGCATACCGGCTCCCGCTATGTAGATATCAGCGGTAAATGAGTACAGCACAACGATAACAAGCATGGTTGAACGCATAAAACTGATGATTTCTTTTGTAAATATCATAAAAAATGTTCTCATCTAACTTTCTCCTTTTCAAGAAGCAAAGCTCCTTGAAAATTCCCCTCACTGAAGCTTTGCCTTTGGCAAGAGAAACCCTCATGATTTTTATTGTTGTTTGTGTTTTTGAAACATGAGGATTTCATTTACCTCATCTCCTTTTTTAAAAGCACTCTGCCGGTACCGAATAAAATAAGACAAAAAAGTATAAGTATAAGAAGATAGAGTAAATTTTTACCGGAATGAAAACCTTCTCCTATCAAAAAAGTATCATATATGATATGGTTGTAATACATTACGGGAAATATATGAGCTTCTATCTTGGAAGCACCATCCATGGAAGATATAGGCATCAAAATACCCGAATACAAAAAACCGGGTATCAATGTGATGATAACAGTCAAGACCACAGCTACTATCTGCCTTTTTGTGATAACTGAGATAAGCATTCCCAAAGATAAGCTCACAAATACATAAAGTTCACTTGCTATAAAATAAAGTAAAAAATTGCCCCTGAAAGGTACCCCAAAAAGATAAACCGCTATCAAAAAGAGTATAAAAATATTCACCGAATGCAAAAGAAATGCAGGCAAAAGTTTGGATGCTAAAAATTCGTTTTTACTTAAAGGTGAAGCATAAAAGTTAAATATAGTACCTTTTTCTTTCTCTTTTACTATCAAAAGAGCAGATAATATAGCCGGAGCGATAAGCAGAACAAGCCCAATGAGCCCTGGAACTATGGCATCTTCATCTCTCATGGCTTGATTGAAAAGATTTCTGTTGTCTATGTTTATGACATTGTCTGCAGATAAGCCTTTTGTTTTTAGTACCTCCTTTATCATTGAAAAAACAGTACCTTTGATATATGTTTCCATAGTCATGCCTCTTATGGGGAATGCACTGTCTACAAATATACCCAGTTCACTCTTTTGATGCTTTAGTATGTTTTTTTCAAACGAGTCAGGTATGATAAGAATTGCATCAGCATGTGCTTGTTTTATTTTTCGCAAAGCCTCATTTTCACTCATTTGGCTTTCAGTGGTGTTGAAGTATTTGGTATGCTCAAACTTTGATGAGAGCATGTATGAGAGTTTACTGTGGTCATTATCTATGATGATAAGTCTTACATGTGAAACATCAAGCCTTATGCCATACCCAAAAAGTATGATGATCATCGCAGGTAAAAGATATACCATCACTATCAGCCTGGTTCTTATGAGCTCTTTAAACTCTTTTAGCATGTATGCTTTTATAACGCTCGCTTTCAATCCTGACCCCTGTAGTATGATAAAAATATATCCTCAAATGTTTTGCTGGAGGGATGTTTTTTATAAAGATTTTCTACTGTATCATCCGCTATCTTCTTTCCTCTTTTAAGTAAAACCACTCTGTCACAATACTCGGCTTCACTCATATAGTGTGTGGTTATAAGTATGGAGATACCCCATTTTTTCTTTAACTTGTGAAGTATTTTCCAAAATTGTGCTCTTGCCAGAGTATCGACTCCGGAAGTAGGCTCATCCAAAAAAAGGACAACCGGCTCATGCAAAAGTGCAGCCGCTATGGAAAATCTCTGATTGACTCCAAGTGGCAGTTCTGTAGGAAATTTACTCATATATCTTTCAAACCCGAGCTCCTTGGAGTATCTTTCTATCCTGCTCAAAGCTGTACCAAGAGGGATTTGGTGCATATTTGCAAAGTACAGCAGGTTTTCTTTGACCGTCATATCATTATATAGTGCAAAATGTTGACTGACATATCCTATCTTGCTTTTTAGTTTCATTCTGTCGTTTGAGTTTTTTATACTTTGTCCTAAAAGTATAAGCTCGCCATCATCTATAGGGTAAAGACCCAAAAGCATTTTTATAAAAGTAGTTTTTCCTGCCCCGTTCGCCCCAAGAAGACCCAGTATCTCACCGCTTTTTAATGTCATATCTATATGATCATCTGCTGTAAAGCTGCCAAACTTTTTGGTAAGTCCTTTTGCTACCATGATTTCTTTTGGTATTGTGTCGTCATTTTCCCTGTTTTCTATCTCTACCGGTGGTAAAGTTTTGTGATTTTTTAGGGCATTTACAAAAAACAGACCTTCCAATGTCGGCTCTGCATGTTCTTTGTCAAGTTTTTTTAACGAATAACTTCTTTTGTTAAATGTAATGATATCTTTATCTTGCTCATCTGTTTGTTTATATGTGTACTCCCTTATGGAGTCTATCAGCTCTTCATTTGTTCCACTTGCTATAATGTGACCTTCATCAAAGAGAAATATCTTATCCATTTTTGAAGCTTCCTGCATATAAGCAGTGCTTACAAGTGCAATGGTTCCTTCTTCTTGCGTGATACTTTTAAGTATCTCCCAAAGCTCTAGTCTGCTTAAAGGATCGACTCCCGTGGTAGGCTCATCCAAAAGCAGAAGTTTTGGACGATGGAGTAAAGAGCATATCAAAGAGAGTTTTTGCATCATCCCGCCACTAAGATTGCCGGCAAGTCTGCTAGTAAATTTAGCAAGTCCGGACATATGCAAAAGCTTTTTTTTGTATTCCAAAAAGTTTTTATCCTGTTTTATACCTCTTATATTGGCAAAAAATTCCAAATGCTCTTCTACACTCAAAGTATCATATAATACCAGACCGATTCCCTGCGGCATTAAAGAGATGTGCTGTTTTATCTTTTCACACTCTTTTGGAGAGTGATAAGCATATCCTTTGTATTCTATCTCCCCTTCAAAAGGTATCACACCGGCTATGGAGTGCATCAGTGAGCTTTTCCCGGCCCCATCTGCTCCTATAAAGCCTATGATTTCTCCACTGTTGGCTTCCAAAGAGACATTATAAAGAGCAGTAAGTTTTTTATATTTTACCGTTACACTCTTTACAGATAAGTCTGCCATCTTCAGATGCTTGGTATATCTTTTAATGAAGCCGGCAAGCCTTTACTGTTTATTGAAATAACTCCGATAGCAGGGATACCTAGCTTTAAAAGAGGGTTTGGTTTTAGAGGCTTTAAATGTACGGCATAGACTCTTTGAATTCTGTCACTTCTTACGGCAACCTCTTTTGGGGTAAACTCAGCATTTGCCGCAATCGCCGTAACTTTAGCTTTTATAGGTTTATTTGGATAGGCATCTAAAAATATAACGGCCTTATCACCTATCTTTATCTTTCCATTGTTTATAGTGTCAACAAATACTTTAAGGTACAAACTTTTTGGGTCTATAAGTGTTGCTACAACCGAGCCTGCACCCAAAACTTCCCCTTTGTTTGCGACTTTTTCCAAAACATAACCATTTATGGGTGAAGTGATAGTCATTTCATTTATAACAGCTCTGACTTGTTTGCTTTTTGCTTTTAAAGCTTCCATCTTGCTTTTTGTAGCTTTTATTTTTGCTTTTAAGGCAAGGATTTTATCTTTTTGGGAGAGTGCTATCTGCAAGTTGTATTTTGCGGTTTCTACGCTTTTGTTGACTTCGGTGAGTTTGTCTTTTAAAGCTTTTAATTTGTTTTTATCGGTTGTTAGTTTTAACTTTACATATTCAAATTTCTGCTTTGCCAAAAGCTT
>CAZMKH010000096.1:0-5194 GCA_964566455.1 uncultured Campylobacteraceae bacterium
ATAATTAAGAGTATATTTATCCTATTTAGCTATAATTCCGTAACAATTTAAAAAAGGAATGAATAATGGCTAAAACCAAGCTTAAAGGAAATGATGTAAATCTATCCGGAAATGAAGTAAAAGTAGGAGATAACGCTCCAGAAGTAAAAGTAATAGGCAAAGACCTCAGTGAGATAAGTGTAGGCGGAGCAAAGGATAAGGTTCAACTAATTGTAGCTGTTCCATCGCTTGATACGCCAGTATGTGCTGCTGAGACCAGAAAATTCAACGAAGAAGCAACTAGTATTGACGGCGTGGAAGTAACTGTGGTTTCTATGGACCTGCCTTTTGCTATGGGTAGATTTTGTACAACCGAAGGTATCGAAAACCTAAGCGTAGGAAGTGACTTTAGAAACAAAGATTTTGCAAATGCTTACGGTGTTTTGATCGCCGATGGACCACTTGCGGGAGTAAGTGCAAGAGCTATATTTGTTGTAAACAAAGATGGGAAGATAACTTACAAACAAATAGTTCCCGAGATAACAGAAGAACCAAACTACGAAGAAGCATTAGAAGCTGCCAAAGCTGCTATATAGAGGGAAAAGCGGGAGCTTTTCCCGCTTTGTTTATAAAACCACTATTTCAAGCTCCAGTTTTATCCCAAATACATCAAATACTCTTTTTTTGGCAATATTTATCAAATTTATAGCATCTTTAAAAGTTCCTCTACCGTAGTTTACTAAAAAATTAGCATGCATTTCACTAAATCCTATATCTCCTACTCTATATCCTTTTAACCCACACTCTTGAAGCAGCTTGCCGGCATAATTATTTGGTGGATTTTTGAAACAGCTTCCTGCACTTGGAAGATTGGGTTGATTTTTTCTTAAAGCTTCAAAATGCTCAAAAAGTCTTTCGTCAAACCCTTTTCTTTTTTCAAAAACTCCTTCATAAATGATACTTTTTATATCAGTATGCCTGTAGCCAAAGCTTATATCCTCTTTTTTTATATATCCGTTTATGGTTTTTACGGCTGCTAAGTTGTTGAATATTTCATGCTCTTTGAGTCCGGCATTCATTTTGATGATGCCGCCTAAGAGTCCGGGCAGTTTTTGAAGCAGTTCAAACCCTTTTATATCGTGCTTTTTACAGTAGCTTACTACTTTTCCACTCGGAGTTGCACCGCCTATATGCAAAAATCCATCTTTTTCTTTTATGTAGTCAAACTCTTTGGAGAGTTTTGCCAGTTTTGGAGGATTGTCTGAAACAAGCAAATTGTTTGCACCCCCTATTACGGTAAAATTTTCATTCTCTTTCTCTATTTTGCATATGATTTTTACTGGAGCAAGGGGACCTATTCTTATGCTGCTGTATTTTGAAAAATCTATCGTTTTCACGAGATAAAGGTTGGTATCATATTTAATATTTTGGTAGTAAATTCTATCATCATATTCATCATCCACGGCATTGTAAATATGATAACTACTACAACCAAGATGATTTTGGGAACAAAACTCAGAGTCATTTCATTTATCTGCGTAGTAGCCTGAAAAATACTTATGGCAAGTCCTGCCAAAAGTCCCGAAAGAAGCATGGGAAGTGATAGATAAAGAGCTATTTTAAATGTTTCAACTCCCAAGCCGATAAGTTTAGCTTCCATTACCGCTCCCTTAACTCTTTGTACCTAGTAGGTATAAAACAATCTTCGCACTCTATTGCCTCATCAAAAAAACCGGCATCAAACCCTATCTTGAAAAGTTTATCAAGTGCTTTTTTTTGTACTTCGTTCAATGTAACCGAGTTGTCATTTGCATAGAGGTCAAGATATGTTTTTAGTTTATTTTCATCAACTCTTATGAGATTTCTCTCCAATAGCATTTTTGAAGCTAAGTTTATATTTTTTCTTGCTACTTCTACCGCACGGGTTAGTATCTCTTCACACTCTATGGCATTGCTTAGAGGTATGGAGCGTCTTATAGCCATACCTCCCAGAGGTAAAGGAAGTTCCTCTTTAGCAAGTTCAAGCCATATATCCCAAAGCTCTCTCTCAACACAAAGTGAACCATCAAAATTCAGGATGCTTTCATGTATCAAAACACCGGCATCCACTTCATCCTCTAAAACCGCTTTCTCAATTTCTAGAAAATTTTTATAAATTATCTTGGCATTTGGATATGCTATCTTAAAAAGTAGGGCGTTTGTAGTATTTTCTCCGCTTAGAGCCACTTTGAAGTTTTTCTTCAGTTTTTTGGTTTTTTTCTTTATAAGTTTTGGTCCATATCCCTCTCCAAAGCTAACAGCAGTTCTTAAAAGTGCATACTCTTCTCTTATTCTTGGATAGAGTCCAAAACTGATAGCTGTTATATCATAACTGTTTTTTAAAGCCTCTTTGTTTAGAGTTTCAATATCAAGAGCTATGTTGGAAAGTTTAAAATCATCAGAGTCCACCCATCCAAACTTGACGGCATAATACATGAAAATATCATCCGCATCGGGAGAGTGGGCTACGGTCAGCTCTTTTTTATACGGCACAAATCACCTCATATTTCGTTTTGAAAGATTTTATCATCTTTTCATTAAATTAATGATAAAATAAGTAATTCTCTAATAAAGGTAAAAAATGGCTGTAGATGAAAGTAAAAAAAAGGCACTTGACCTGACTATAAAACAACTTGATAAAACATTTGGAAAAGGTACCCTGGTAAGACTCGGCGAGAAAGTTATCGAGCCTATTGAAGCCATAAGCACCGGTTCAATAGGGCTTGATATAGCTCTTGGTATAGGCGGAGTTCCAAGAGGAAGAATTATTGAGATATATGGACCCGAGAGTTCCGGTAAAACAACTCTAGCTTTGCAAATAACCGCTGAAGCCCAAAAAAAAGGGGGAATTTGTGCTTTTGTTGATGCTGAACATGCACTTGATGTAAAGTATGCCCAAAATCTTGGAGTTGATACTGACAATCTTTTGGTTTCTCAGCCCGATTACGGTGAGCAAGCACTGGATATTGTTGAAAGCATTGCTAGAAGCGGTGCGGTGGACTTAATAGTAGTCGATTCGGTTGCGGCACTTACTCCAAAGAGTGAGATAGACGGCGATATGGGAGATACCCATGTAGGGCTTCAAGCAAGACTAATGAGCCAAGCTCTTAGAAAACTCACCGGAATACTTCACAAAATGAATACAACCGTTATATTTATAAACCAAATCAGAATGAAGATAGGCATGATGGGATATGGAAGCCCTGAAACCACTACTGGAGGAAATGCTTTGAAGTTTTACGCAAGTGTAAGACTTGATGTAAGAAGAATAGCCACTTTAAAGCAGGCTGATGAAAGTATAGGAAACAGAGTAAAAGCAAAAGTGGTTAAAAATAAAGTAGCACCTCCGTTTAAAACTGCCGAATTTGATGTAATGTTTGGTGAAGGTATATCAAAAGAGGGTGAATTGGTGGATTACGGTGTTAAGCTTGATATCATCGATAAAAGCGGAGCATGGTTTAGCTACAAAGATAAAAAACTAGGACAAGGAAGAGAGAAAGTAAAAGCTCTTTTAAAAGAAGACAAGGAGCTTGCTAAAACTATCGAAGACGAACTTAAAGTCGCAATGGGCTTTGCAGATAATGTAAAAGAAGGAGAGAGTGAATGATATATATCGAAGATATTTATGCCGAAGAGGTGCTCGACAGCAGAGGCAATCCTACGGTAAAAGCTACTGTTGTGCTAAGTGACGGTACCGCTCAAAGCGCTATAGTTCCAAGCGGAGCCAGTACAGGAAGCAAAGAAGCACTGGAGCTTAGAGATGGTGATAAAAGCAGATATTTCGGCAAGGGTGTATTGAAAGCCTGTGAAAATGTCAATACCATTATAGCCGACGCACTAATAGGCGTATCACCCTTTAACCAGGTTGAAATTGATACTGTGATAAAGGAGTGTGATGGTACCGACAATTATGGTGAACTTGGTGCAAATGCAGCACTTGGCGTATCTATGGCGGTAGCCAGAGCGGCAGCAACATCTTTGAATGAGCCGTTGTATAAGTATCTAGGTGGAGCAAATGCTTCTGTCATTCCTGCCCCTATGCTAAATATCATAAATGGCGGAAGCCATGCTGATAACAGCGTAGACTTCCAAGAGTATATGATAATGCCTTTGGGTTTTGAAACTTTTGAAAGGGCTTTGCAGGCTGCAAGTGAAGTATATCATACTCTAAAAAGACTTATAGCTGAAGCAGGACATTCAACCGGGCTTGGAGACGAGGGCGGTTTTGCACCGAATTTTAAAAATAATGTTGAACCGCTGGAATTTATAGTAAAAGCCATAAGTGAAGCCGGCTACAAGCCGGGCGATGAGATAGCAATTGCTATGGATCCTGCAAGCAGTGAATTTTACAAAGAGGGCAAATATGAGCTAAAAGGTGAAGGTAAGTCTTTAAGCAGCGAAGAGATGGTCTCTTACTATGAAGAGTTGGTATCAAAGTTTCCTATTGTCTCCATTGAAGACGGTCTGGAAGAGAATGACTGGGAAGGCTGGAAGATAATGAGCGAGAGGCTGGGTGATAAGATTCAGCTTGTAGGAGATGATTTGTTCGTTACCAATTCCAAATATCTCCAAGAAGGTATCGACAAAGGTGTGGCAAACTCTATCCTTATAAAACTAAATCAAATAGGTACAGTCAGTGAGACTATGCAAACCATGAGACTAGCATACAGACACGGCTATACATGTGTGGTAAGCCACAGGAGCGGTGAAAGCGAAGATGCTTTTATAGCGGACTTTGCGGTAGCTATGAATACAGGCCAGATAAAAACAGGAGCACCTGCAAGAAGTGAAAGAATAGCCAAATACAACAGACTCCTCTCTATAGAGAGAGAAATAGGTTTTAGTGAATATTTGGGCAGTAAAATATTTAGTTGATTATGGCAAGCCACCAAGTCCTGGAGGAGTTTAAAACACCAAAAAGAAAAAGGTTGTATCTGGTTTTAAAAATCTCTGTTTTGGTGGCTGTGGTTATAGGACTTGGTATCTATGTCGGCAATCTTTTGTATGGAAAAAATTCACTTGAAGTACTTCTAAATCTTCAGGATAAAAAGGCTTTGTTTAAAAGTGAGATACAAAAGTATAAAAAAGAGAATGCCAGGTTGCAAAAAGAGTATTTTGAATTGTTGCAGTTGGAGCCTGAGCAGAATAGATAACCAAAGGAGATTGTTAGGTGAAA
>CAZMKH010000097.1:0-5191 GCA_964566455.1 uncultured Campylobacteraceae bacterium
GAACAATGGGTAAAATTGTAGCTTCATGGGTGATATCTCCTGCTATCGGCGGAGCTATTGCGGCTCTGTTTTTATATGGCATAAAAAAAACCATTATATTTCAAAATGACAGGATAAAAAGTGCAAAAAAATGGATACCGTTTTATGTTTCTGTGATGGCATGGGCATTTGCTACGTATCTTATGCTAAAAGGTTTTAAGCACATTTGGCCTGATATTACAGTATTTGTAAACGGTATTGTTGACATACTTCCTGATACAAAAAAACCTACATTTTTAACGGCAAATATCATAGGTGTTATAGTTGCAGTGATAGTCTACCTTTATACAGGTAAAAAACTAAAACAAACCGTGATAACTGATGACAGTAGAAGAAGTATAAGTGCCTACTTTACCATACCTTTGGTATTTGCTGCGGCACTTTTAAGTTTTGCCCACGGTGCAAACGATGTGGCGAATGCGGTAGGTCCTTTGGCTGCGATAAGCGATGCCGTTATAAACAATGCCATCTCTGCTAAAGCGGGTATTCCTTTTTGGGTTATGGCTGTGGGCGGATTTGGTATATCCATAGGGTTGGCGCTTTACGGACCCAAGCTCATTCGAACTGTAGGCAGTGAGATAACCGAGCTTGATAAGATAAGAGCATTTTCCATAGCTATAGCGGCAGCCATTACTGTTATACTGGCTAGTCAGCTAGGACTTCCTGTCAGTTCAACCCATATAGCAATAGGTGGAGTTTTTGGTGTAGGATTTTTAAGAGAGTGGCTTGATAGAGTTAAAAATCTTGAAGAGAAAGCTCAAATCGAGAGGATAAATCTCGAAGAAGAGAGACAGCATTTGGAAGAGTTAAAAAGTATATTTAAAGAGTTGCAGCAAAAAGATGATAAAACTTTGGAAGATTATGAAAAGATAGTAGAGCTTATCAAAGAGATAAGATATGAAGAAAAAAAGATAAAAAAAGAGAAAAAAGCTATCAAAAGTATCAAAAAAGAGAAATATGTCAAAAGAGATGCGCTTAAAAAGATAGTGGCGGCCTGGATAGTGACAGTGCCGGTTGCGGCTTTGCTTTCTGCAATGATATTTTTTATGTTAAAAGGAATGTTTATATGATGCCACAAATGACAAAAGAGCAGCAAGAAGAGCTAAGAGAGCACTTTAACCATCCCAAAAATTTTGGGAAAATGGAAAATTATAATGCCAAAGGGATTTGTATAAACCCTGAAAAAAAGGCAAAGACCACTATATTTTTAAATGTGGATGAAAATGAAATAATTCAAGATATAAGTTTTTTGATAAAAGGGTGTAAAAGCACTCTGCTTACAGGCTCTTTGTTTACCGATACCGTAAAAGGACACAGCATTGATGACGGGGTGGAATTGTGTAATGACTTGCTAAGTGAACTTGAAGCCGACCTGACTCCTGACAAAGAGAAGCCAAGACTGGTAATGCATGCGTATCTTGCGGCAGCTCAAAATTACAGAGACAGACAAAACGGTATCAATGAAGATGTCAAAGAGATTACTATACACTCCAAAGAGTATTATGGATGAATATACTTATCCCTCTTGATAATGAGCAAAATATATCGCATCTAAGTAAGCCGAAAGATTGGGCGGTAGTAACTTTGGATAACGGCACTAAAATCAATGAGATGCATTATAAAAGTAAAAATGATATAAAAGAATTGATTGATTTTGTTGTGGTAAAAGATAAAAATGAAGATGTGGAAGATTTTTTGGATGAAGATATAGGGGTTTTGATAGCTCCAAACAAAATGAATACAGATGAAATAATCGAAGCTTTTATCTTTAGAGAACTGTATGAGTTGGGGAGTTGATGATAAAAGATATAAAAGAACTTTTTAGTGTTATACCAAACTATCCGGGACTCAACATAACGCTTGTGGATGGATTTGGACTTAAAGAGGAGTTTATAAGTTTTTGCAAGAGCCGGGAAGCAACTTTGTATTTAAAGGATTTCGATAATACTTTAGATAAAAGTATAGAGGATGAATTTGTCAAAGTTGAGAAATTTAATTTTAGTGACAAAAGATACAATCTACACTCTGTTTTGTATGATTTTGCTTTTGTTTGTTGTGATGTAAGAGAACTTCCTTTGAATGAAATAGCTAAAAAATTTTACAGAGTTATAAAAAATGCAGGATATCTGTATCTTTTTGTAAAAGATGATAAAGTGCAAGATGTGATAGAGCTTTTGGAAGAGACAAACTTTGTATCAGTGAATGTTATAGACAGCTTCAAAGATACAAAAGTCATCTCCGCCCAAAAGATGCATGGCTGGATGAAAGTCTAGCCCAAATCAGGCTTAAGGTACAAAGTGTAATACTTCAGGCTCAGAGTAGTTTGGTACATTGTCATAAGTGAAAACACTGTAGTACTTCTCTTTATCAAGTGAGCCGAAAGTATCATAAGTGTATTCATCTTTTCCACCGTAGATTTTAACTCCATCCATGAAATTTTTTGGTGGATGAAAAGAGTTTCTTACTACATAAGCCCCTACAAAATCTTTCTCTTTCGGATTTTTCCATAATAGTTTGATTTTCCCTTTTTCTATAGTATATTTCAGGTTTGTAACTTTTGGGAGAGCTTTTTTTCGCCTGTTGATATATTCGACTATGAGTTTGGGTTTTACTCCCCATTTTACTATTCTGTTTTTTATGTCATCATTGGTTGAGGTTGGATTGATTATGATTTCAAGATTGTTTCCCTGAGTATGAACATTTTCAAGTGATAGTTTTGATAGTGTATCAAATATAAAATAGTGCTTTCTTTTTTTATCAAGGTCGACATCCCTAAGTTCATAACCTATATATTCTATCCTTTCTCTGTTTTTTATATCTTGATAGTCTAAAATAGTACTGTTTTGTAAAAGTTCAAGATAAAAACTTATCCCTTTTGGTTTTAGATAAACTGTTTGGTTTGACAGTTCAATGTAAGCTTTTGTTATGACGGTATTGTCCGGACTTGGCAAGGATGACAAGTTGTATTCCATGTGTCCGTATATCTTTTGTCCGTTTTTGTCATAGCCGCTTTCAAGTCCGGTTTTTTTTGAGTTTATGCTTACAGATTGTATTACCTTAGGCTCGATTTCCATTTTTATCGATGGAAGAGTATATTTTATCTCAAGCATTGGACGATAATGCAATCCTCCGCCAAAACTACCATAACCTATATCAAACTGCATCATTTGCGAATCTTCCCCGTAAGGCAAACTCTTGGGGCCGTCAAGCCTGAAGATGACTCTGTTTTTTGAGAGTTCATTTTGCAGAAGTGAGCATTGATAAGATGAAAAATCCCAATAGTTCCAAATACCTTGAGTTAATGACTGGGATTTTATAGGATCGCCTATAACTTGAATAGGAGTAGCATTTTCTATCTGGTTAAAATCAGCCACATCATTTATATCATCTTTATCAAGCAGTGACAGGTTCCACTCTCCATATCGCTCTATCTTGGCTGCGACTCTGTTCATTGGATAGAGATGAAACTTTGCCTGTTTGATTATGGCATCTTTTGGTATAGAGCTTACATCAAAACTTACAACCCCGTCACATATCCCCCTTTTTAAATCAATTCCTACAAACAAAGAGTTGTTTCCAAAATGTGAACGGTTGTTCTCCTGCATCTTTTCACCCACATAACCTGTCTCATTTTTCAAAGCAAAAAGCATTTTTGAAAATTCATCTTTTTCGAGGTTGGTTTTTGCTTTTACCACGGGAGCAAATGGCGACTTTAGCTTTGTTTTTTTATTGACTGCTCTTATGGTGTAGTAATAAAGTGTAAAAGATTCCAGCTCAATATCGCAAAAAGTGTGTTCTTTTGTAATGCCTACTATCTTATGAGGCTCACATGAAGCTTTGTCTTTTGTATTTCTGTATATCTCAAAATATATATCATCTCTTAGTTCATAATCCCACCTAAGCCCCACTTCATTCTCTCCGACACTTGAAATAGTAAAATTATCCACTCTTTTTGGTGTAATTGGAGCATAATTTACCACCTCTTCAAAAGCTCTTAAAAGTGCGGGGATATTTTCATTGATAGAGCTTGTCATCACTTTCATATAATCAGGTATATTTTTAGTGCCCACTTCAACTACACTTGCTATGATGCCTTTGGAGTAGTAATACTCTCTTCCGCTTCCGCTTATTAGTTTGGCGGGCGGTTTTCCTCTGTGTATTCCATATCTTCTTCCTGTTACTTTATGGATTTGGTCATTCATATTGGCACAAAGTGTGTTTAGGTCTGTTCCATCTATCTCTTCTTCGTGTCTAAACTTGTGTGCAGGGAAAAAGACATTGCCTTGAGAGTGATAATCAAGTGCTATAGTGATATTGTTATGGCTATCCACAAACTCTTTGATAGCTCTTGTTTCAGGCTCACTAAAAGGTTCTTCTCCTCCGTAAACATTGGAGCTCATAGGTCTTGTTTTTTTAAATCCTATGGAAAAGTTTCTGTTTAAATCCACTCCATAAGAGCCATCGCTGTTTTTTCTTCTGTTTTTTCTCCAAAAAGAGAAGTGCTTTCTTGAGTATTCAAAGCCGTCAGGATTGAGACAGGGCACCATATAAAGAGTCGATCTTTGTAGATACTCCTCTATTTTGGGATTGGTATCATAATTATTTAAAACATACTCTATAAATTTTAAAGACAATTCATGTCCTATCCACTCTCTTGCATGAATGGTGCCTGTAAAAAGCAGAGCAGGTTTATCATTGGCATCTTTTACATCAAGTGATAAAGTTGCCAAGATAATTTCTCTGTTTTCATAAGTTGTGCCTATGCTTGATACTTTCAATATATCGGGATATTTGCTTGAGAGTTTTTCAAGCAAATCTATCCCCTCTTGATAAGAAAGATATTGGTTTTTCATCTGTTAAAATCCTTTGGATTTAGCCAAGAGCCAAAAAGGCTCTAAGCTTTATGAAGTAGAAATTCATTCCATTTTTTTACAATATTATTCACTATTTTTTTAGATATACCTTTTATCTCGAGAAGTTTTTCAGGCTCAAGTGATAGTGTTTTGACTATTTTTGAGGGTTTGATATTTTGTATAATCTTTTCAGCTTTTTTCTTGCCTATTCCCTCTACACTTTTTAGAAATTTAACTATCTCTTTTTCAGTTAACTTTATCTTTTTGGAAGCCTCATCTCCGCTTACCGGTGGAGTAGG
>CAZMKH010000098.1:0-5181 GCA_964566455.1 uncultured Campylobacteraceae bacterium
CTGTTGCTTTATCTTTTGCGCTAACAGTCAAGATACCGTTTGCATCGATATCAAAAGTTACCTCTATTTGAGGTACACCTCTAGGAGCAGGCGGGATGCCCTCTAGGTTAAATTGTCCCAAAGATTTGTTGTCTTTTGCAAACTCTCTCTCACCTTGGAGTACATGAATGGTAACTGCACTTTGGTTATCCTCGGCAGTAGAGAATATTTGAGACTTCTTAACCGGTATGGTTGTACCTTTTTCGATGATCTTGGTTGTAACTCCTCCAAGAGTTTCGATACCAAGGCTTAAAGGTGTGATATCAAGCAACAATACATCTTTTACATCACCTTTTATAACCGCCCCCTGTATAGCAGCACCTATAGCTACAACCTCATCAGGATTCATGGACTTATTAAGTTCTTTTCCAAAGTAAGCTTTTACTTTTTCTTGCACAAGTGGAACCCTGGTACTTCCGCCTACCATGACAACTTCTTTTATCTCATCTTTGCTTAGATCAGACTCTTTTACAACTTGATCGATTTTCTTGATAGTCTCTTCTACCAAGTCCTCTATCAAGCTCTCAAATTTTGCTCTTGTAATTTTCTTTACAAAGTGCTTAGGACCTGTCGCATCTGCTGTGATAAACGGTAGGTTTATCTCTGTTTCAGTTGCTGTTGAAAGCTCTTTTTTAGCATTTTCAGCTGCTTCTTTTAGTCTTTGAAGAGCCATAACATCCTGTTTTAGATCAATTCCACTCTCTTTTTTGAACTCTTCACAAGCCCAGTCAATGATCCTGTTGTCAAAGTCATCGCCACCCAAGAACGCATTACCGCCTGTAGCCAAAACTTCTACAACATTATCCCCTGTCTCAAGTACGGTAACATCGAATGTACCGCCACCTAGATCATAAACTACAATCTTTTCGGCATTTTTCTTATCAAGTCCATAAGCCAAAGCTGCTGAAGTTGGCTCGTTTATGATCCTGAGCACATTAAGTCCAGCGATGGTCCCTGCCTCTTTTGTTGCTTTTCTTTGAGAGTCATTGAAGTACGCAGGTACTGTAATAACCGCATCAGTTACTTTATCTCCCAAGAAAGCTTCGGCATCCTCTTTTAGTTTCATAAGTATCTTGGCACTTATCTCTTGAGGAGTGTAAACCTTGCCGTCTACATCTATGGCACAGGCTCCGTTTCTGTCTATAACTTCATAAGGAAGTCTTTTTTTAGCCTCTTTTGCTTTGTCTTCATTACACATCAAACCCATAATTCTTTTTATAGAATATATAGTTTTCTTAGGATTTGTAACTGCTTGTCTTTTAGCAGGGTCTCCTACTAAAACTTCACCTTTATCTGTAAAAGCAACAACTGAAGGGGTTGTATTTTTACCCTCTTTGTTAGCTATAACTTTGCTTTCGCCTCTTTCATAAACTGCAACACAAGAGTTTGTAGTTCCTAAGTCAATTCCAATTACTTTACTCATTTTTCATCCTTTTTATTAAATTTATTTTTTTATTTTGCTATGGAAACCATAGCGGGTCTTAAGACCCTATCTTTTATCTTGTAACCTTTTTGAAGAAGTTGAACTATCTCACCCTCTTCATGCTCATCACTTTCTACTTGCATTACCGCATCGTGAAAGTGTGGGTTGAACCCGTCTTTGGTATCTATAAGTTCGATACCGTGCTTTTGCATAACTTTTTTAAACTGCTCAATAGTTAGAGCAATCCCCTCCTCTATCTTTTTGACATATTCACTGCCGTTATCTTCAATCTTTTCAGCTGATTCGGCTGCAAAATCCATAGAGTCAATAACAGGCAGCAAGTCTCTTGCAAACTCTTCGTTTGCATAGCTTACCGCTTGCATTTTTTCTCTTTCAAGTCTTTTTTTCATATTGTCAAAATCAGCAACAGCTCTTAGATATTTCTCTTCAAGCTCTTTGTTTTTTTCTTCCAATTCCTCAATCTTCTCTTCCAAAGAAGAACAATCACTCTCTTCCTCTGTGTTCTCTTCCTTCTTTATCTCTTCATTTTCTTCACTGTTTCTATGCCTCTTTCTACTCATGCTACCTCCTTTTATAACTGACATTTACGCTATCGCTTTTAAAAACTCTTTATAATCCTTGTTTGCTCTGCCCAGACAAAATAAATCTGCCTCTTTTTCATCAACTGTTGTACTGTATTTGATAGCCATGTACCCTTGAGGTACCAACTCTTCAAAATATACACCGTTTTGCAAATGTTCAAACAAAGATGAGTTCATAAAGCTTTTTATATTTTGATAAAATCCTGAACTTTTTGCCATATCATACAGGACTTCCTCTTTCTCTTTTAAAACTATATTGTCCATCAAAAGATGCTCTATCTTTCTTTTAAGTTCATAAAGCCCAACATTGATAGATATCTCTTTTACTTTTTCTATATCATAACCTATCAAAGATTTTAAAAATTTTTCTACTTTTTCATTATATTTCAAGACTACGCTTTTATCTTCAAACACAATTAACAAGAACTTATCTTCTACATTTATTATCTCGCTGAGCTTTAGATCATCTTTTAACTGTAACATACAGTATATATCAAACTCTCTTACCCAGTTTCTAAGCTCATCAATACTGCTGACTTTAATTTCATCTATTTCATCAAACTGCTCTTTCCAGTATCTTTTAAGTGCTATCCAGGTCGGTACTCTACCACTGCTTGTATGAAGCTGCATCAAGATGCCTTCATAAGAGAGTTTTTTAAAATATACCCTGATAGTGGAAGCAGACATGTCAAGCTCAAGTTTGTTTTTGAGCTCAGTTGAGCCTATAGGAGCATTTTTCTTAAGATACTCTTTTATGACACTGTTTAAGATGATATCTTTTTTGCTCATCCTTTAGGACTCCTTTTTTCTGCTTTTACTTCCAGTTTAGCACTCACTACTTTCAATTGCTGATGCAATTATACAACATTGAGTGTATACTTGTCAAGTATTTTATATAAAAAAATGTAAAAAATTAAAATAAATTTTCTTTAGTCATATACACTCAATGTTATAACGGATTTATTTTAACCCCATTTTACTATAGAATTCGGGTTTGTTCCTAAAGCTTTTTTAGATATAATTCCATCCTTTAAAGGATACAAATTGGGCAAAAAAAATCTTATAGACAAAACAAGCAATCACATCAAAAATGTATGTCACGGTTTTTTTCTTGGAATCGGCACAGCCATAGCCGAACCTTCCACAATACTTCCTCTTATAGTGCATCATTTCAGCTCAAGCTCTATACTGGTAGGCTTTTTTGTTTCACTTTTAAGAGGCGGAGCGATACTTGTACAAATGTTTGCCGCTTTTTATGCGCAAAGTTTCTCTTATGTATTGCCATTTTTAAAAAGAGTTTTTTTGGTAAGATTTTTATCCTGGTTCAGTATAGGGTTTGTTATACTTGTTTTGGGTGACAAACATAAAAGTCTTACACTTTTTTTTATAGGCTTGGGTCTTTTTTTCTTTAGCTTTTCAGCAGGTTTCGGTGCTATTTATTTTAGAGAACTGCTTGCCAAAATGTTTTCTCACAAATATCGCGGATACTCTATGGCATACAGGCAGTTTTTTACCGGTCTTGGCTCCATTTTAAGCGGAGCAGCAGCCGGATGGGTACTAAACCATTTTGAAGCTCCAAAAAGTTACGGGTATCTTTTTATCATCAGTGCACTTTTTATGGGAGTCGGTTTTTATATATTTTCGAAAGTCAAAGAGCCCAAAAAAGAGAATATTTCAAAAAAAGAGTCCAGCTTCAAAGAGTTTTTAAAAAATGCCTCAAAAATATTGAAAAATGATCAATATCTAAAAACCCAGATACTCTCTTACCTTTTTTCTTATTCATATATGATATCTCTTCCTTTTATAATATTGCAGGCAAAAAAATATATAGCTCTTAGCGGAACAGATATAGGACTTTTTATCTCCATACAAATGGGTGGTGCAATGCTTAGCAATTTTGTGTGGGGGAAACTCTCTTCAAATGGTAAAAACAGAATCATTGTCAATATCTCTACTATGGTATTGCTTGGCATTATAACACTCGCCTGGTTATCTACAAAAAACATATATGCTTATTATGTTATATTTTTCTTTTTTGGAGTTGCGACCGATGGGTTGAGACTGGCTTTTGGCAATCTCATACTTATTTTGGCACCTGAAGAAAAAAGACCTGTGTATGTTGCTCTTCAGACAAATATAGTTTCTATCGGTATCTTTTTTTCAGTTCCGGGAGGTATTATAGTAGAGTATTTAAGCTATAGCTGGCTTTACGGGATTACTTTGAGTTTACTTTTCTACTCCTTTGTACTCTCTTTTAAACTGAGAGATATAGGTTAACACCCTTTTAATTGCAAAGGTAATTTTATGAAAAAAACTCTTTTTTTGACCTATTGAGATAAATATATCACCAAGTGCCTGCTTTTCCTGCTCGCTTAAAGTTACTGCCATAAAATCACCCTATCTCTTTTTTTACTCTTTTTACTACTCTTAAAACTTCATCATCATCCAAAGAACTCAAAAGCTTAAACACTGCAAGAACTGCCTGTGGTTTAGAGTTGCCAAGTCTCCAGTCCTGATATGTTCTCATAGAAACTCCCAATCTTTTAGCCATCTCTTTTTGAGAAATCTTTTTACCGAAATTTTGAGCTTCTATAGCATTGTGCAAAAGATTAAAAATATCGTTTATTTCCATTTAACACCATATTTCACCGGATATTTATGTATATAACTCCTCAGGTATCTGACAAAATGTGAAATAATTGCTACTTTTTATTCTCATACCTGTTCATATATACGATATGTTGTATATTATAGGAAAATAATTATATATTTAAACTTAAATATTATACTTTTGGATTAATTGTTCTTATAAAGTGTGTAAAATTGTGAGGTTTTTATACGTTAATGTGTATATAGTGAGTATTTAAGGAGGGTATTTATACCCTCCTTGGACCTATTTGTCTCTGATAGATAGGGTTGTGATAACTTTTGTATAGGTATCAAAATCTTTTTTCTTAAGATATCTCAAAAGTCTTTTTCTTTGTCCGACAAGTTTTAAAAGACCGAGTCTTGAGCTGTGATCTTTCTTGTTTGTCTTCAAATGTTCAGTCAAATACTTTATTCTCTCGCTTAAAAGTGCGATTTGAACTTCAGTAGAACCTGTATCTCCCTCTTTTC
>CAZMKH010000099.1:0-5160 GCA_964566455.1 uncultured Campylobacteraceae bacterium
AGGTAAATTGTGATAACCACTATAAAAGCGCCATAGGCCGTCTTCCACAAGAGTGCAGAGATATTGGCATCACTGTTGGCAAATATACTTATCATGATAAAAAGAGGAATAACTGCGATATCCTGAAAAAGTAAAATTCCAAGTGCTTTTCTTCCATACTGTCTTTGCAAATCTTTTTTTTCATTTAGAATTTTGATAACAATGGCTGTAGAAGAAAGAGACAAACCGCTTCCTATAATGATAGCACTTTTTAACTCAATACCAAAAAAATAGTATGATATCAAAGAGAGAAAGAGTGATGTCAATATAAGTTGCAAAAATCCATACAAAAAAACCTCTTTTTTCATAGAAGATAAAACTGTGATAGAAAACTCCAATCCTATGGTAAACATTAAAAAAACTATACCAAACTCTGAAACTCCATCGAGTGTCTCTTTGTTGTGCAGATTTACCTGATAAATATTGACCAGGATGATACCGGTTATGATATATCCTATGACAGTAGGCAATCCTATCTTTTTAAGTATTATGTTCAAAAGAGTCGCTATAAAAATGACAGTTAAAATGATTTGAAGTATTTGGTCCATATCTATGCTTTCAAGGCAACTTTTCTTGAGGTTTTGCGATATGGTAGCCCTGGGCATAATCTATACCCAGGTGTGTTATTTTGTCCAGTATCTCTTTTGATTCAACATACTCCGCTATGGTTTGGACATTTATGATTTTTGCAAACTCTACAATGGTTTTTACTATTTCATAGGATTTTGTATCTTTGTGTATATTTTTTATCAAAGATGCATCTATTTTTATAAAGTCAATATTTAACTCAATCAAATGGGCAAAATTGGAATATCCGCTTCCAAAATCATCTATGGCAAACTTACAGCCTGTACTTTTAAATCTGGTTATAAAAGTATTGATGCTTTTATAATTTTCTATACTCTCGCTTTCAAGTATTTCAAATACAATTTTGTGTGGATTATTAAGGTTTTTCAGCGATTCTTCTATAAAAGATACTGTATCTTCATTTTGCATATCAGCTATTGAAAGATTGATGGAAAATGACAAATGCGGATACTTTTGGGCTGATATGAAAGTTTTGGAAACTATACTTTTTGTAATATTGCTATAAAGTCTTGCTTTTTTTGAAATTTCCAAAAAGTGATAAGGAGATATCACAGTGCCATTTTCATCTATTATTCTGGCAAGAGATTCATATTTTGTGATGTTTTTTGTTTTTATATTGTAAATAGCCTGATAGTACGGAATGATTTTATCATTATCGATAGCATTTTTTATCTTTTCTATCATGCTGAGGTTGTGTTTGATTTGAAGTTCTATATTGTCATCTTTGCTGTATATGCCTATGCCGATATTTTCTTTTTTCGCTTTTTTCAGAGCGATATCGGTTTTACTCATGATTTGTTCTTTTTCGAAGCTGATACCGACTGTAGAGCTAAGGGTTATCTTTTGGGAATTTACCATAAATTCCTTTTTGTTTAACTTTGAAATAATTTTTTTGATATTTTTTAAAAAGAGTTCATCCTCTACATCTTTGTGACAAAAGAGGGCAAATTCATCAGAAGGAAGCTTGTATACGCTTAATTCATACACTTTTGCCAAGCTTTTTAGATATGATGCGTACTCTTTCAGTATGGTGTCACCGGCTTTTATACCGTAAAAGTCATTTATATTTTTAAAGTCATCTATATTGATATATGCCATTTTACCTATATTACAGGTTTTTATATCTTCTTTCAGACAAGTCCTGTTTGGCAGGCCGGTTAGTTCATCATGTTGAGAGAGATATAAAATATGTTCTTCTTGTTCTCGAAGTTTTTTTGTTTTTTTGATCACCAATTCTTCCAAAATTTTGTTGAACCTGCCGTTTTTTTTGGATATATAGAGTATAAAAGCGAGCAGTATCGTAAACAGTATGATATTTTTAATAATTTCAAAATTTATAAGTTTTGAAAAATATTTTTGCATATGAAACTTTGGAATTTTTATGCTAAGTACCCCTCTGATATCGCCAATTTTATATCCATAGGCTTTTTTATAATTTTCCTGGATAAATTTTGGAGCATCGCTTATTTTACCATGACAAGATAAGCATGAAGGTTTTATTTTTAGCGGGATGGCATACTCGTAAAATTTCCCAAAATCTTTAAAATACTCTTTTTTTTGAGGATTGTTTTTAAAGTTTTTTATAGCCAAAAGCTCATATTTGTCAGCCATGTTTTTTATATTTCTAGGATTGTCAGAAACTGTTTTTACTTCGATGTGTTCTTTGTTGATATCGGAAAATTTTTTGGATATTATGGATGAACTGTATGCCGGCAACCCTTTGAGCGTCTCTTTCGTAAGGGGGATGATGCCTTTTAGATAAAGATTTTGATAATACATTCTGTTTGCCATGGCATAGTCGGCCAAGACCCTGCTGTGCTCAAGGGCCATTTTATTTTGTTCTTTTTCATTTTGCCATATGGTAGTATAGATTTGTACACCCATTGCCGCAAGAAATACAACAATGATAAGATACAGGATGTTTCTAGATACAAACCGTTCCATATTGTCTCCAAAACTTATACATTTATTTTACATATTACTATAAAAAAAGATTATATCATACTTTTTTATAAAATAACATTGTTTTAAGTCAAGTGTTAAAATGATAGCAGTATAATAATATTATCTCACAAGGAGGCAAATATCTTGAACAGTGTAATATTTGACAACAATGAAATAATCCCCAGCAAAGTTGTGTGTGTGGGCAGGAATTATGTAGAACATATCCAAGAGCTCGGCAATGAAATGCCTGAAAATATGGTACTTTTTTTAAAACCCAATTCTGCTGTAAGCAATGAGTTAAGATATGTCAGCGATGACAATCACTATGAAGGTGAGATAAGTTTTTTAGTGATGAATAAAAAGATTGTAGGAGTGGGGTTTGGTTTGGATTTGACCAAAAGAGAGCTTCAAGGCTACCTAAAAAGCAAAGGTTTGCCATGGGAGAGAGCCAAGTGCTTTGACGGTGCAGCGGTTTTTAGTGGATTTGTACCTTTTGCCTGTGGAGTTGATGAGTTGAGCCTGGAGCTTTATATCAATGGTAATTTGACTCAAAAAGGCGGTGCAGTCCATATGATTTATAAGCCAAAAACTATTTTAGAAGAGGTGGAAAGTTTTTTAAGCCTTGAAGATGGAGATATCATTATGAGCGGAACACCAAAAGGTGTGGGAAAATACAAAATCGGTGATAAATTTTTGGGTAAAATTTTATATAAAGAGACTGTTTTGGTCGAGCATGAGTGGAGAGTATCATAACGGGGTTGCTCGTCACCTCTTACACACTGTTATCATTATTGTTTCTGCTGTTTTGTTGCAGTTTATGTTTGTGTAAAATCTTTCTTAATGTGCTTCTTGAAATACCGAGATAGTTTGACAGATGTGTTATATTGTCGCATTCGTTTAAAAGCTCTTTGTAAAACTCTTTTTCTATTTGGTTAAAAATACTCTGAGCATTTTCTATGCCTTTTTCTGCTATGAGTATTTTTATGGCATCAGAAATGTTGCTGCTTCTTTTTTGCTTGTTTTCAAAATGAATATCCTCTTTTTTTATGATATCTTCGTGAGCATTCAAAGCTGAATTGTATATACTGTTTTTTAATTCTCTTATATTGCCTTTATAGTGCCTGCTCTTAAGCAGCTCCATGGCATCATTGGATATACCTTTGATATTTAGGTTAAGCTCTTTGTTGGCCTGTTTGATAAAAAATTGTGCAAGGATGGGAATATCCTCTTTTCTCTCCTCAAGGCTTGGAACTTCTATCTTTATGGTTGATAGTCTAAAGTACAAATCTTCTCTAAAAGTCTTATTTTCTATGTTTTCTCTTAAGTTGATATTGGTTGCAGATATTATTCTTCCTTTAAATTTTATATCTTTGTTGCCTCCGACTCTTTTGAAAGTTTTATTTTCCAAAAACCTTAAAAGTTTGCTTTGAAGTGATATATCTATCTCTCCAATTTCATCCAAAAAGAGCGTACCTTCTCCTACGGCTTCCGCAAAGCCTATATGCTTCTCTTTCGCTCCTGAAAACGAGCCTTTTTCATGACCGAAAAATTGAGACTCAAAAAGTTCACTCGGTATGGTGGCGCAATTTACCGCCAAAATATCTGACTTTGCAAATTTTGAATTTTTATGTATAAGATTTGCAATGAGCTCTTTTCCTGTACCGGTATCTCCTAGTATCATAACAGGCAGGTCATTAGTGGAAGCAACACCTATTTTATTGTAGATATCTTTCATGGTTTCAAATGAGCCTACGAACTCTTCATTTATCTGATCTATTATCTTTATATCATCCTCGTTTTTTTCATCATATTTTTTGATCATATTTTTTAGTTCGTCAGGTGTAAAAGGTTTTTGGAGTATATCTTTTATGCCTATCTTGGAAGCTTCTATCATATTTGTAGGAGTTGTGTAAGCGGTCATTAAAATTACGGGGAGCTTGATGCCCTGTCTGATGAGATTTTTAACTAAGTCAATCCCTGAAAAATCATCACTAAGCATAACATCTACCACCAAAAGATCGATATTGCTCTTTTGAATTTGTTTTATAATGTTGAATTCAAGCCCACTTAGCAAAAGTGTATCATGTCCGACTCTTTTTAGTATCTTGGAAACCGAGTATCTTATCTCGCTTTGGTCATCTATGATTGCTATTTTCATCTAATAATCTCCTTTTTACTGAAGCTTTTCCTTCGGCAAGAGAAACTCTTATGGTTTTTATTTTTGTGGCATAAGAGTTTCATGTTGTCCTTCCAGCGGTAACTTTATTACAAATGTTGTTTTATTACTATCAAGCAGGCTTATTTGTCCGCCAGAGAGATATACTATCTTATATATGGTAAAAAGTCCAAGTCCTGAGCCGTTGCTTTTTGTAGTAAAAAATGGCTTGAAGATTTTTTCTCTCATCTGCTTCGGGATACCGGGACCGCTGTCAACAATTTTTAATACACTCATATCTTTATCGTCACTGTGCCAGGATATCTCTATCTCTCCGTCTTTTTGCAAAGCTTCAATGGAGTTGTTTATAAGGTTTATGAGTATCATTTCAAGAGAGTTTTTACTCATGTAAACTTTCAAATCCTCATCTATAT
>CAZMKH010000100.1:0-5146 GCA_964566455.1 uncultured Campylobacteraceae bacterium
TTTTACTGATAGCATCACTTGCATTGGCAATTTCCTGCACCATCAGGTTGGTGGTTGCATCTATTTCAAGCAGTGATTTTTGAGTTTGTTCGGCCAACTTTCTTACCTCATCGGCTACTACTGCAAAACCTCTTCCGTGCTCCCCAGCTCTGGCTGCTTCGATGGCGGCATTAAGGGCTAAAAGATTGGTCTGGTCTGAAATATCAGAAATCTTGGTCAAAACAAGTTTTGTATCTTCTGCAGTTTTATTTAAGTCATTTATCCTATTGGCTAGTTCAATTCCCGCATGAGACTCCTCTTGCATCTTTTCACTCATTTTGTTTATACTCTCTTTGACGGCTTGAAGTTTTTTATCAGCTTCCTCAATATCCTCTTTACTTTTTTTGGCACTCTCAACTGTATCAGCCAGGATGGATTTCATACTACCACCCATCTTGTTAACATCTTCTATCTCTTTTAATGTGTTGGTTATCTCTTTACTTAAATAGTCAGAACTTTTTTCCAATTCATTTGAGAGATTTAGGTTTTGTTTACTTGAGTTTTTAGCTTCAATTACAGAGTGTTGAACTTTTTCTATAAATGTATCTACCCATTTTCCGGCTTCTGCCAACTCATCTTCTTTGACAAAATTAAGCCTTTTGGTTAAGTCGCCCTCTCCTGTTGCTATATCTTTGACTCTCATTGTTAAAAAGTGTAGAGGTTTTAGTATCTCTTTTCCAAAAAAGAGTAAAAAGCCTATAGTGGCTATGATGGCGGCTATGATAAGGCTTGCAACTATTAGATAGTTGAAGTCACTTATCTCTTTATCAGCTTTTTCCAATGAAAGCTGAAGGTTCATTACGCCCAAGACATCACCTCTGTTGGAAGTAGCATGGCACCCAAGGCATTCTGTAGTAGCGATAAGAGGTTTGTGAAGTTCAAGTATATGTTTTCCGTTGATAACATGCTCCATAATAACAGGTTTTTTTGTTTGGAAAACTTTTTGAACCATTTTATTTGCAGTAAAATGATCTTTTAGACCGAAAGTCTTTATAACTTCTTTTGATTTGTCTATCTCAATACCCTCTATACCTTTTATCTTTTTTATAGTTTTTAATGTGTCTTCCACTATTTTTGGATCACCCATATTCATAGCAGTTCTAATGGCTACAAAGATGGTATTGCTTAGTGTTTCTATATTGTCAGTAGTAGAAGTTTTTATGATTTTATTCGAGTTATAGGATATAAATATAAGTAAAATTGCCGAACCGACTATAAAAAATGTCAAAGTGGTGGCTATAAGTTTAGATTTGATTGTTTTTAGCATTTCATATCCTTTTATATAAATTTAGATAAAAATTTGGAAAATTATTTTACTCTTTTATTATAAAAATTTTTCTTAAATTGTGTAAATTTATTTTCTATTATAGCATTTCTTGCCTCTTTTACCAAATGCAGATAATAGTGCAGATTGTGTAGTGAAGCGAGCCTGAAGTAAGTTATCTCTTTTGCTTTAAAAAGATGATGTAAATACCCAAGAGAGTATCTTTTACAGGTGTAACAGTCACACTCACTATCTATAGGTCCATGAATATACTTGTATCTTGAGGATTTGATATTGACTTTACCATAACTTGTAAAAAGAGTTCCGTTTCTTGCATTTCTTGTGGGCATGACACAGTCAAACATATCGACTCCTCTTTCGATGTTTTCTACCAAATCCTCAGGAGTTCCCACCCCCATCAAGTATCTTGGCTTGTTTTTAGGCATAAAAGGTGTAGTATACGAGACTATGTCATACATCTCTTCATTGCTCTCTCCAACACTTAAGCCCCCTATGGCATATCCGTCAAAGTCTTCCAGCGAAACCAAACCCTCAGCGGAAATTTTTCTAAACTCTTTATCGGTCCCTCCCTGGATAATGGCAAAGATATTTTGCCTGGAATTTTCTTCAAGCTGTTTCATTTTGTTATGATACTCTATGGACCTTTTAGCCCACTCATAGGTCCTCTGGATTGATAATTTAACCCTCTCTTTGGTTGCCGGAAGTGCTACCAAATCATCAAGTATCATCATGATATCTGAGTTTAGATTGTATTCGATATCCAAAACTTTTTCAGGAGTAAAGTAGTGCGATGAGCCGTCTATATGACTTTTAAAGTGTATGCCGTTTGGGTCAGCTTTGGAGATGGAACTTAGTGAAAACGCCTGAAACCCGCCGCTGTCAGTCAAAAAGCTTCTATCATAGGTGGTAAATCCGTGAAGCCCTCCAAACTCTTTTACTGTTTCATCTCCGGGTCTTAGATACATATGATAAGTATTGGCAAGTATAATTTTACTATCTAACAACTCTTGCATATCATAAGCATCAAGTGCCTTTACACTCCCAACTGTTCCTACCGGCATAAACACAGGAGTTTGTATCACACTGTGTGCAGTCTCTATCGTACAAGCCCTCGCATCCCCGTCAACAGCATCGATTTTAATTTTCATCCTTCATCCTTCATCCTTCAACCTTCTACCTATTTATGCTATAATATCTATATGAAAGATATATTGATAATAGCAGACGGTATTGTAGCAAAACATTTTTTAGAAAGAGTTTGCAATGATACCACAGCCGATAACAACTACAGTGTAGTTTATTATAATGATAAAACCATTACCGACAAAAAAGCTGAACATGTAAAGTATTATAAGTTTGATCCTACAAGCTTTTCAAAACTAAGGTCTGTTTTTAAAGATAATATTGTAGAAGTTTTTATAGTGGTCAAAAAGAGATTTGATGCGCTTGAAAGTTATAAAAACATAAGGTCACTCAGTAAAGATATACATGTTGTTATGCTTGATATGTGGCATATAGACTCAGACGATGCAAACTTATCACTTTTAAATGCCAATGAAATCCTCTCTTCAAGGCTTTTTGACTTTTTACCGAATGTTTCAGTCATAGCCCAAAATGTAGGGCTTGGCATCGGTGAAATTATGGAGATAGATGTACCTTTTGGAAGCCCTTATGTTTACAGGCACATCTCAAGCATCAAGCAAAAAAACTGGAAAATTTCGGCCATATACAGAGCAAACACTCTTATACTGCCAAAACCAACGACTATGATATATCCAAATGATATCCTTTTGGTCATTGGAGATCCAAACATACTTAGAAGTGTAAATATCAGCATAAAGCAGGAGTTTGGCTCTTTTCCATCCCCTTACGGTAAAAACATATATCTTCTTATTGATATGTCGCAAAATACTCCGGAAGAGATAGAGAAGATGATAAACAGTGCATTTTTACTGCACTCATCACTGAACAACAACAAGCTTATCATAAAGATAATAAACCCCACCTATTCAAAATGCTTTGAAAAGTTAAAAAGTTATGACAAAGGCTCTACAAGAGTTTTTATAGACTATGAAGCAGATGATTTTAAGCATACCCTTTTTAAAGATTTGGATATAGCCAATATAGGTCTCATGATAGTAAATAATGAAATATTTGAAAGATACAAAGCTGTTTTATATGATGCAAAAATTCCTATATTTAAAACAGGTACTTATGACTTCAGCAAGATAAAACAAAGTGTTGTACTACCTGAGGACAATACAAAGATAGAAAAACTGACTGCTCCTATATTTGACATATCTGCTCAACTTGGTCTTGATATCGAACTTTATGACTACGATCCTGAAGACTCGGGTGAAAACAGTGAGCTTATAGATCATTTTAAAAACCTGGCAGGTATGTTTAAAAGAAGAGTAAAGGTGATAAAACCAAAAAACAACCCTATTATGGAGCTGGAAAACAGGGATGATATATTGCAGTTTTTACCTTTTGATGAGAAAGTAAGAAATGCAACTATCCTTTCACAGTTTAGCAAAAGTTTTCAAAAATTGTATTATAAATTAAACAGTGCTTATCAAGTATTTATTCCCACAATAGAAGGATAAAAATGGATATAAAAATAGAGATAAAAGAAAAAGTTAAAAATTATAAAGTTTTCATAAATGAGTTGAGCGAGCTTAATTTTAACAAAAAAGTTGCCATTATAACAAATCCTAAAGTTTCAGGATTGCATTTGCAAACTCTGTTAAAACATATAAAAGCAAAAGAGTTGTATATCGTAACTGTCCCTGACGGCGAAGAGCATAAAACACTTCAGACTGTCTCATATATTCTTGACAGACTAAACGAACATCAACTTGATAGAAAGTCTCAACTTATAGCTTTTGGAGGAGGAGTCATAGGTGATATGACCGGATTTGCGGCATCTTTGCATTTAAGAGGAATTGACTTTATCCAGATACCTACAACTCTGCTGGCTCAAGTTGATGCAAGTGTAGGAGGAAAAACTGGAGTCAATAATAAATTTGGTAAAAACCTTATAGGGGCATTTTATCAGCCAAAAGCCGTTTACTGTGAAACCAAATTTTTAAAAACTCTACCTCAAAGAGAGTTTGGTGCGGGAGTTGCGGAAATAGTAAAAATGGCTGTTACGTTTGATAAAGATTTTTTCAAATGGCTTGAAAACCACTCTCTTTTGGATGAGAAAAATTTAGAAATTGCTATAGAAAAATGTATAAAGATAAAAGCTGATGTTGTAAGCAAAGATGAAAAAGAAGCAGGCATAAGAGCGGTACTTAACTATGGTCACACTTTTGCCCATGTTATAGAAAATGAAACAGAGTATAAAAGATATCTTCATGGAGAAGCCGTGAGTATAGGTATAGTCATGGCAAATACTTTGGCTTTAAAGCTCGGGCTTTTAGATAAAAATGAATTTGAAAGAATAAAAAAACTTTTACTTAGCTACAATCTTCCTGTAAGCTACGAGATAAAAGATGTAGAAAGTTTTTATGATAGTTTTTTTCATGATAAAAAAAGTCTCAATCACAAGATAAAATTTATCCTGCCTCATCACATAGGCGGATATAAAATGATAGATGATATTGACAAAGATGTTATTATCTCATCTTTAAAAGAGTTTAGCGCATGAAGCTCTCGTGTTTCAAAAATACAAATAAAAATTATGAGAGTTTCTCTTGCCAAAGGCAAAGCTTTAGTGAGAGGAATTTCCAAGGAGCTTTGCTTCTTGGAAAGGAGAAAGTTAGATGAGTCAAAAAGTTTACTTTAAAACCTTTGGTTGTCGTACCAATATCTATGATA
>CAZMKH010000101.1:0-5130 GCA_964566455.1 uncultured Campylobacteraceae bacterium
AAAGCTCTTTTATATTGATGGGTTTTATGATATAGTTTTCTACTTTTAGTTTGATTGATTCAAGCAGATAGTTTGTATCTGTATACGCCGTAGTGAGGATAACAGGAGTATATATATCATAATAATCACGAAGTTTTTTTACAAATTCTATACCGTTTTCATTTTCCAAAAGAATATCTGAAACTATAACATCGACTCTGTTGTTTTTAAGTATTGTAAGAGCATCTTTTGTATTTGTTACAGGATATATTTTTTTTACAAAATCCTCCAATATATCTGAGCTGTTTTTCAGCAGGTTTGTATCATCTTCTATATAGAGTATGTTAAACTCTTTTAATATTTCCAAATCTCTTGATATCTCTTTATCTTTCATCTTCTTTTTCCTCGCTTTTGCTTTTAAGGGGTATTTTTATCTCAAACATTGCACAATTATACATTTTGTTTGTTCCAAGTCTATGTTTTATATTTTCATATCTTATAACTCCCTTGATATGCTTTTCTATGATTTGTTTTGACATGTATAGACCTACTCCTGTTCCGGATGATTTATGCTTTGTTGTAAAGTATGGTTCAAATATTTTATTTTTAATATCTTCAGCAATACCGCCCGCATTGTCTATAAAGCTTATTATAGCAAACTCCTTGCTCTTTTTGAGAACGATAAATATCTTTTTATCCTCTATATCGCTTTTGGAGAGTGCATCTTCGGAATTTTTTATGATATTTAAAAATACATGCGAAAGCTCATTGAAGTAGCTGTAAATCAGCATATCTTTATCTGTAACAAGATATACATCTATGCCTTTTTTTTCAAGCAGATACTTGGTAAGTTCAAGCGAGTGCTCTATACACTCCTTTATGGTGAAATATTTTTTTGTTCTGTCCGGATTGAAAAAATTTCTAAAGTCATCTATGGTTGCAGACATATTTTCCGCTATTTTTAAACCGTCGTTTACTTTTTGTTCTATAAAGTCATCAGTCAGTTTTCCAACCATATTTTTTGTTTGAAAACTTTGTATGATAAGAGACAAACTTCCCAAAGGCTGTCTCCATTGATGGGCGATATTTTGGAGCATTTCTCCAAGGCTCGCCAGTTTTGCCTGCTGAAACATTATCCTGTCTTTTTTTCTGTTGTTTTCTACCTCTTTTTTGACTCTGATTTCTAGGTTTTTATTGAGTTGTTGCAACTCTTTAGTTTTTTCATCTACCTTTTTTTCCAAAGAGTTGTGTAACTCCTTGAAGTTATCCATGATAAAAATAGAGGATAATATACTGACTATAAAAATGATAACAATAAAAAAGAGTGAAATTGCAAATGTATAATAAAATACTTTTGAAGTTCGCCTTTTTTCAAGTGCTGCTTTTTTTAGGTCAAAATTTATAAGATTGGTAAGATAAATATTTGAAAGTCCGATATTTAGATACAATTTTTTAAGCAAAGGAGTAATATTCTGGGTTCTATTTTGTTTTTTTACAGCCAGTATGGCACTTATTTCATTATCGATTTCTTTCATTTTTTTATTTATATTTTTAAGCATACTGTTTTGTAGGATTTTAAAATTTTCCTGATTTTGTTTTTCAAAAAGGTATCTTTGGGCTATGTTGGTAAAAAAATAAAAAAAGGGTTTGGGTTCGTTTTTTAGGCTCTCTTTGAATTTTATCCAGTTTTTATTGATAATTTGTTTGGCAAGAGATATCACCTCTTTTGCCTGAGGGTATTTTATGATACCCTGCTTCAAATCAAAAAGAGTATCATATACATTTACTTTGTAAAGGTCTTTTATCTCTTCAAGCTGTACCAAAGGTACTGTTCTTTTTTTATAAAGTGTATCAAAATCATACTTTAAAGAAAACAGGGACAGTTCAGCCAGCATCATAATACTAAGCATACCCCCGGCAATTAAAAATATTAAAAAATTTGTTTTATGCTGAAAAGATATCTTGTTTAATATTTTGGTAATATTTTTAAATCTTTTCACCTAATAATCTCCTTTTAATTGGAAGTGAATTCCAATTAAAATTCCTTTCACTAAAGCTATACCTTTGGCAAGATAAACCCTCATGATTTTTATTATTGTTTGTACTTTTTGAAAACATGAGGGGTTCATTTATGATTACCCTGAAGTTCAACAAATTTTTTATCTTTGTATTCAAAAAGAAAAACTCTTCCAAAGAGCTTTTTATCTTTGTATATTTTTGCCAACTCTCTTAAATTATTTAAAAATTTTCCCCTCGTTATACCGTTTTTAATTTTTTCTAATGCTTCTACGCTTATTTTTGCATCAAGATATGACTCAAGAGATACAAAGCCATACTTAGTATCCGGATATTTGATTTTTAATATTTTCCTGTACTCTTTGACTATGGGAAGTGAAAGGTCATTGTATGATGGTACAGTTTGAGAAAATATCATATTTTTGGTTTTATAGTTAAGTTCATGTACCAATTCATCAGCATTTACAAAAGAGATATTGCAAAAAATAGTTTTTTTGGTTTTGTCCATTTGTCTGTATCTTTTTACAAACAGAGCTACAGGTTTGTAAGCCCCTACCATAATAATAGCTTCAGGCTTTGAAGAGTATATATCGTAAAGAGCCTGGGTTACCGATAGGGTATTTCTTCTGTAGGTACCTTCCGAAATCAAAGACAAACCTCTTTTTTTGAGTGATTTTATGGCAGCCACATAGCCATCATCACCATAATCATCGTTTTGATAAAATATGGCAATTTTTGTTATATGCTTTATATAGTAAAGGTATCCGACTATTTTTTCTATCTCATCAGCATAACTGCTTCTAAAATTTACAAAATTGTCTCTTTTGGGTATTCGCAAAAAAGAAGCACCTGAAAAAGGAGCTATAAAGGGAATGTCACTTTCACTGATGATGGGCATGATAGCCTTTATGGTGGGAGTTCCTACAAAACCGAAAAGCGCAAAGACTTTATCTTTATGAAGAAGAGTGTTTAAATTTTCAAGTGTCAATTCAGGCTCATATTTATCATCATAAGATATAAACTCTATTCTCTTTTTACCCAAAAGCTTTTTTTTGTTTGCATAGGAAAAATATGCCATAGCCCCCTGCTTTACAGACAGTCCCAATTGTTTGTTTATACCGTCAAGCGGCAGGGATGAGCCAAATTTTATTGTACTTCCGACATCATCATGCTTTTGAAAGTATATCAACACTCCAGCCAAAACAACAATACCGATTAAGAAATATTTATATTTTTTCATTTTCATTTCTATTATATTATCCTTAGTAGTGTAAAAAAATCCTTAATGACACAAAAGTAAATTATTTTTTAATAAGAGTATATTTATCCTATTATGTTTAAATAACAAAAGTAAAAAATATTTTACTATTTAAGTTAAGATAAAGCCATATAGTTTTATAATTATTTCAAAACAATTTAAATAAGGCAATGAAAATGAATGAATATGTTTTTTACAGCCCTGAAAAATTAGACTTTCCCCTCAATGAAAGTATTAAAATAATTGATGACCCAAGAAAAGTAAATGAAACTTGTATAATTTCTAACTCCAAAGAAATAAAAGCTGAAGTTTATGCTCCCGAGATTAACTTCTATATGAAAAACAGTGAAGATTCCATTGCGGATATGATTAAGAATATTGAAATACTCTACACTATCAGGAGTATCAAACTTGATTATGCGACAGATTTTGAAAACGAAAAAGAGATAGGCAATAAACTTTTACTGGTAGGAGACAAAGAAGAGTTGCTCCAAATAGAAGAGTTTTTTGATGACAGTTTTGAGCTTTATTTTGCGGGTGGCGAATCAGTCGCAAAGATAGAAGGAACCATCGGAGAATTGGTTGTATACTTAAGCAGAAACGGGAAAATTACACCCCTGGCGGTAGACCAAATGGTATGGTTTAATGCGCCAAAGTCGGCTTTTAAACAAAACGGAGTATATGACCCCGTAAAAGAGGGTATAGAAAATACAGTAAATAAAGTAAAAAATAATTGCATGCATTTCAGCTATAAAAAAGCCATAAACTACAACCCTGATATTTGCCAGTACAAAGGAAGAGTGACAAAAGACGGAAGCGACATATGCGGAGACTGTGCCAATATCTGCCCTACAAATGCAATACTTAAAATAGATGAAAAAAAAGAGCTTAAGTTCAGTGATGAGGATTGTGAAACATGCGGAGGATGTGTAAGCGTCTGTCCTTCGGGTGCACTTGACCTCTCGGCAACACCAAGAGAATATATGTACGAAGCTAGCAACCTTTTAAAAGGGTATAAGATTTTAATCATACCGGAAGTTATGGATATAGAAAATTTAAATGTAAAGCTCCCTAAAAAAGTTTTGCCATTTATTGTAGGAGGCAGAAAATTTTTACATGAAGCCCATTTTTTAAGCCTCTTCCAACAAAGCGGGGCACAGGTAGTTTTTTATACGGATTTTTTGTCAAAAGGGAGTTTGTCTGCACTTGATATGGTAAATGAGATAGGAAAAAGAAAATACGGTGAGGATTTGGTGCTTGTAGCCATGAGTGAACATGAGCTTGACAATGCCTTGCAAGATGCAAAATATATTGAAAACAGCAGATATTCCATAAATGAGCTGGGGCTAAACAAAAGAGAGATATTTGCCGCAAGACTTTCACACTTGATAGGTGAAGATGACCTTGGTGTGTATGAAAATAAAGATGAATATATACATTACGGAAAAGTTATCATAAATGAAAACAACTGTACTTTGTGTCTAAGCTGTGTAGGGGCCTGCAATGTCAAAGCATTGAGTGCACATCCGGAAGATAACTCTTTGAGATTTAACGCTTCAATTTGTACTGATTGTACATACTGCGCGGTAGTATGTCCCGAGAGTGACTGCATAGAGGTTGTAAGGGATAAGTTTGAGCTTAAAAAAGAGTCTTTCAGACAGGTTGTAATGGCAAAAGATGAACTATTTAAGTGTGTTGAGTGCGGTAAAGAGTTTGCTCCTAGAAAGGCTGTAATGAAAATAGCTCAGATGATGACACCGATGTTTAACGGTGATGAAGCAAAGATAAGAACGCTTTACTGCTGTGAAACATGCAAGGCAAAAGTTATGCTAAAAACTGACCTTGCGCACCATATCGTAAACTGAGTGGTTTTTGCG
>CAZMKH010000102.1:0-5117 GCA_964566455.1 uncultured Campylobacteraceae bacterium
TCTATAAAAGATGAGCCTGAAACAGAAAAAAACGGAACATTTGCTTCGCCTGCGACCGCTTTTGCCAAAAGTGTTTTACCGGTACCAGGAGGGCCCACCAAAAGTACACCTTTTGGTATCTTGGCTCCCAGTCTCAGGTATCTGTCAGGGTGCATTAAAAAGTCAACTATCTCTTTTACTTCCTCTTTGGCTTCTTCAACTCCGGCAACATCAGAAAATTTGGTATTTGGTTTTTCAGAATTTACAAGTTTTTTACTGCTTCCCATTCCCAAGATTCCACCACCGATATTTTTTTGCATACGATTTGCCAAAAACATCCAGATTCCAAAAAAGATAAATATAGGAAGTATCCAGGAAAAAAGAAGTTCACTAAACCAGTTTGTTTCATTAAAGGCAGTGTATGCTATCTTGTTTTTTTCAAGTAGAGGTATCAAAGTAGGGTCATCCCCAACTTTTTTTGCTATATATATAACCTTTTCACCGTTGTTTTTGGCAACTGCTTTTATAATAGTTTGACCGATGGCAACTTGTTGTACTTCTTTGGCTTTTATCAAATCTTTTATCTGAGAATAATTTACATTTTTACTTATTACTCTGCTTGAAGTAGCAAAAGCCCCTTCTTGCATGCCTGAAACACCACTGCTTGGATTGACAAAGCTCTTAAATATCAATATTATCACGATAGAAAATATCGCAAATACCAAAAGAGGATTGTCACTGAAAAAATTATTGTTTTTATTGTTCTTGTTATCTTTTTTTGCCACTATTTTACCCTTATATTTTTTTTAATTGTAGAGTTCTCCACTCGTTTTTTTCTATGATATCAACTTTTTCAAAGTCGTTAAATTTTACCAAAACACTATCCAAATATTTATCTAAAATACCTGAAAGTATCAAATTACCGTCTTTTTTTACACTTTTTTTCAAATCTTTACTTATCATTATAAGTACATCTGCAACAATATTTGCTACAACTGTATCATACTCTTTTTTGACCCTGTTTGCCGAGCCTATCCATATGTCATTGTAGCTGCAATTGTTTAACTGAAAATTATTTTTTGCACTTTCAATACTTTGCTCATCACTGTCACACAAGTCAACTTCAGCTCCCAGCTTACAGGCTGCGATAGAGAGTATCCCACTGCCGCACCCTACATCCAAAAATGTATCATTTTTTTTCACAGTTTTGCTTATTATTTCAAGGCAGGAACTTGTTGTCTCATGATGACCGGTACCGAAACTAAGAGCCGGGTCAATGAGAATATTTGTATACCCCTCTTTATCTTTTTCCCAGGTAGGATGTATATAAAAACCGCTTACCTTTATGGGAGTAATGGAGTTTTTATATTTTTTTATCCAATCTTCACTTCTTTTTTTATCCAGCTTTGTTACAACTTCAATCTCTTCTTTTAAAACTTGAGATAGTTTTTTTCCAAACTCTTTAACTCCCCACTCCACCTCTTCAAGCGGCTCTTCGCTTCGTATGATAAGAGTATCGCCTTTTTCTTCTATCGCTTCTATACCGAATTCAAAAATAAAATTGCTGAATATTTCTTGTTTGTCAGTTGGAGTTATCTGTAGTTCATAATACTCTTGTTGCATACATTAGCCCAATACATCTTCGAGCTTCTCTTTTAATACTTGTGGAGTAAAAGGTTTTACTATGTAGTTGTTTACACCGGCTTTTAGCGCTGTTATAACCTCTTTTTTACCACCCTCTGTTGTTACCATAATAATGGGCATATCCTCATATTTGCTCTCTGCTCTTACTTTTTTTACCAGTTCAAGTCCGTTCATCTCAGGCATATTCCAGTCAGTTATCAAAACATCAATATCAGGATTTTCCTGTAAAACCTGCCACGCTACTTTTCCGTCTTCTGCTTCAAGTACATCTTTGTGACCGATTCTTGCAAGAGTATTTTTTATAATTCTTCTCATAGTTGAACTGTCATCTACTACTAAAAGTTTCAATTTCTTTCCTTTTGTTTAGTGTTAGACGCACTAAAATTTTGTTAATTTTATCTTATTTTAGTTTTAGATTACTTTAAATGCTTCTTCTAAATTTATTTTACCTTCATAATAAGCTTTTCCGACTATCACCCCGGCAATTTTACCGCTTTGCTTGCATTTGATAATATCTTCTATCCCTTTAACTCCGCCGCTGGCTATTGTAGGTATACCGCCGGCACTTGCAATCTCTTCTGTAAATTTTACATTAACTCCACTTAGCATTCCGTCCTTACTGATATCTGTACAAATGATAGCCTGAACTCCGGCATTTGCAAACTCTTTTGCCAAAGTTGTAGCTTTTATGGTGCTGACTTCAGCCCATCCTTCAACTGCAACCATGCCCTCTTTTGCATCAATACCTACAACTATGGGATATTTTTTTGCCATATTTTTTACAAAGTCAGGATTTTTAAGTGCTATAGAGCCCAATATTACTCTGTCGACTCCCAAATCCATATACATTTTGATAGTTTCTTCATCCCTTATGCCGCCTCCCACTTCTACAAAAAGATTGCAGTTTTGTCTTATCTTTTTAATCTGTTCAAGATTGGCAGGTTCTCCTTTGAAAGCACCGTTTAAATCCACCAGATGAACCCACTTTGAGCCGGCCCTTTCAAACTCTTTTGCAACTTTCCAGGGTTCATTGCTATACACCTTTGCACTATCCATAACACCTTTTGAAAGCCTGACTGCTTTTCCATCTTTTAAGTCAATTGCGGGTAGTATATCCATTTTATACCTTATTAATAAAATTTTCTATGATTTTAAGTCCGTCCGTGTGACTTTTTTCAGGGTGTGGCTGGAAGCCAAAAACATTTTCATTTTGAACGGCACTTGCAAATTCGTATCCGTAAAGAGTTTTTCCTATTATATACTTTTTACTACACACAGCATGATAAGAGTGCACAAAATATAGATAAAACGACTCTTTAAACCCCTCAAGAAGAGGAGAGTTTTTTTGGATAAAAAGTTTATTCCAACCCATATGCGGAACTTTCAATCTTTTTGGAAATCTGCTGCTGTCAAAGTATTTTATGTCACCCGGTACCAAACCAAGACCAATGTGTGAACCAAACTCTTCACTTCTGTCAAAAAGCAGTTGCATCCCAAGACAGATACCAAGAAGCACTCTGCCGCTTTTTACAAACTCTTTTATGGCAATATCCATCTCATTTTCTCTAAGGTGACTCATTGCATCTCCGAAAGCACCGACTCCGGGAAGTACAATTTTGTCATAATTTTTTAAAAGTTCAGGCTCTTTTACAATATCAACCGATTGATTAAATTTTAAAAAAGCATTTTTTACACTGCTTAAATTGCCCATATTATAGTCAATAACAGCTATCTTACTCATATCTATGCAACTCCAATTTGATAGTATTCAAAACCCAGCTCTTTTAGTTTTTCTTTGTTGTATTGGTTTCTTCCGTCAAATATGATAGCATTTTTCATTCTTTTTTTCATTTCATCAAAATCAGGACTTCTGAACTCTTTCCACTCTGTTATCAAAACAGATGCATCCACACCGTTTAAAGCATCATATTTGCTTTCGACATACTCAACTTCAGCTCCTTTTAGCCAAAACTCTTTGGCATCTTTCATAGCTTGAGGGTCATAAGCTTTTATCTTTGCTCCTCTTTTTAGAAGCTCTTTTACAATGATGATGGAGGGTGCTTCTCTCATATCATCAGTTTCCGGTTTGAAGCTAAGTCCCCATATACCGAAATTTTTTCCTTTTAAATCATTACCAAATCGACTTTCAATCATTTCAACCAGTAACATTTTTTGATATTTGTTTACCTCTTCAACGGCAGGAATAATTTTTGGCTCATATCCCGCATCCTGTGCGATCTTATTTAATGCATTTACATCCTTTGGAAAACAGCTTCCACCGTACCCGCAACCTGGATATATAAAGCTGTATCCAATTCTGCTGTCACTTCCTATACCGTGTCTTACCATATTGATATCAGCCCCTACTCTGTAGGCTATTTGGCTCATTTCATTCATAAACGATATCTTGGTAGCGAGCATTGCATTGGCTGCATATTTCGTAAGCTCGGCACTTTTTGTATCCATCGCGATAAATCTCTCATGATTTAGTGTAAAAGGTCTGTAAAGCTCTTTCATGATATCCATGGCTTTTTTTGAGTTTGATCCCACAACCACACGATCAGGTTTCATAAAGTCAGAAATTGCCGCACCCTCCTTTAGAAATTCAGGGTTGCTTACTACGTCAAACTCTATATCTGCATCTCTTTTTTCAAGCTCTTTTTTTACCACATTGCTAACTTTATCCGCAGTTCCGACAGGCACTGTTGACTTGTCAACTATAACCATGTAATGCTGCATATATTTGCCTATATCTTTTGCAACGGCTAAAACATACTGCAAATCCGCACTGCCGTCTTCGCTCATAGGGGTCCCGACAGCTATAAATGCAACTTCAGCTTTTTTTAGCGCCCCTTTCAAATCTGTTGAAAAATCAAGTGTTTTGTTTTTGTAGTTTTTTAAAACCATCCCCTCAAGTCCGGGTTCATAAATGGGAATGACACCCTCTTTCAAACCTTCAATCTTTTCTTTATCGATATCCACACAAACTACACTGTTTCCCATCTCTGCAAAACAAGTCCCGGTAACAAGTCCAACATAACCTGTACCAATAACTGCTATATTCATGGTTTTATTCCTTCTATCTCTTTTTCCAAAAATTCTCTGAAAATTTCAGTATAAGATTTTTTATCATCAAGTTTCTCTTTAAATCCGTAAAGATACCCTGTGTAATCATCCATGGTCAAATTGCCTTTTAAAAGCTCATATTTTAGATACAACCAGTATGTATTTAAAACATCACTTTCACAGTACTCTTTTATCTTTGTCAGCTCATTTTCATAATAAAGTTTTGTTACCTCATCCCCATGCACATCATACTTTCCCGGAAGTCCCGCCATCTTGCAAATAGTATCAAGTTTAAGAGACCTAACCGCTCCAAATTCACCTATATGATCCATCAAATCCACATGAAATCTGTCACTGTAACGAGAGCGGTAATTATCCCATTTGCTTTTGTTTAATTCTCTGTTTTCTTTTTCAAAATATGCCGGACA
>CAZMKH010000103.1:0-5083 GCA_964566455.1 uncultured Campylobacteraceae bacterium
AAAATTTGAAAAACTTTTTTTTGATTGATTATTTCATTATATTGATTTAATAAATCATTTTCATATGAGATGATAATATTCTTTGTCTTTTTTGATATAAAAAACATAGCAAAACCAAGCAACAAAGTCATAAAAATTGAGAAAATTACAATAGTTTTAATATTTTCTTTAAGTTCTTTTTGCAGTACATTATACTGGTTTAAGGCACTTCTTCTTATATCTTTTACATAAAAGCCTGAGCCTATAAACCATTTGAACCTAGGAATAGCTTTAATATAGGAAATTTTTCTTGCAGGCTTATGAGTTTCGGGATCATATGATGCTGTGTAGCTTAAAAAAAATCCATCTTTGTTAAGTTTTGCTCCTGTTAGCATCTCTCTAAAAAGATGCATACCACCTACAACAGCATTGGATCTATTTTTACCTATAAGACTTTTTTTGATATGACTTATTGTGTAGCCTTTGTAATCGTATGCAAATATATATCCTTTTTCTCCGTATCTATAATTGACCAACATATTTTGTGCTAATTTTTTAGCCTTTTTTATTACATCTTCAAGGTAAAATGCGCTTCCGACATAGATATTTAAGGGTTTGTAAGCTCTAAAGTATCCTATCTTTTTTTTCATCATTTTTTCACCCGGTTTATACCAGTACCAACTATCAAATACTCTATCTTTATCTTTAAGTTCATCTATAGCTTTTTTTATGATTTTAGTACCTGCAGCATCTTTTATATCGATAAGGTTTTTACCTTCGTATTGAGGATTGGTTGGCAAAAGGATACATGTACCATCCATGTAATACATATAAAAATACCCGCTCAAATCATCAAAAAAACGTATACTTCTAAGTTTATTTTTTATAATACTTATAATATATTGTTTACTTTTGTCTTTATTTTGTTTATAAGTATCATCTATAATCTTATAAGCAAAATCAACAAGATTTTTTATATTTAATTTTGATTGCTCAATGAGTAAATCCGTATTGGTTTTTATCTGAAATGAGAGTCTATCTATTCGTTCTTGAATTTCAAGTTTTTTTATCTTTAAAAGTTTTATTTTATAAGAACTTATATATTGCTTATATACTTGTTCTTCATTATATATAAAAAATATTGTTACAATGGCTACAACTGCTATAATGGATAATAACGGAATAAAATATATCCACTTTATAAGTTTTGTATTATTGCTATTATTTATTTTCATCCGGATATTATACAAAAAAAAATTTAAAAATAAATTTTATAAAATTTACAATAATAAGGGTTTAATCTTATATTTGATAACATAATAAACTATTATTAAATATAAGAGGATTTTTAATGGAAAAAGCAAAATATATCTGGATGGATGGAAAACTTACCCCGTGGGATGAAGCAAATGTCCATGTACTTACCCATACTCTTCACTACGGAAACGGTGTATTTGAAGGAACCAGAGCATATCAGACAAAAGAGGGCTTGGCGATATTCAGGCTACAGGACCATACAAAGAGACTTTTAAACTCTGCAAAGATTACTATGATAAAATCCCCATACTCTCAAAAAGAGTTGGAAGATGCTCAAATTGAGCTACTTAAATCAAATGACTTCAAGTCAAATGTTTACTTAAGACCTTTGATATATCTTGGATACGGTATAATGGGGCTTTATCATATAAATGCTCCCGTAAATGTAGCAATTGCCGCATGGGAGTGGGGAAGTTATCTGGGAGATGAAGGACTTCAAAACGGTATAAGAGTAAAAATAAGCTCTTTTACAAGAAATTCGGTCAAATCAACAATGGGCAAAGCAAAAGCGGTAGCAAACTACTTAAACTCCCAAATGGCAAAGTTTGAAGCAATTGACTGCGGATATGAGGAAGCTCTTTTACTGGATGATGAGGGTTTTGTGGCTGAAGGAAGCGGAGAGTGTTTTTTTATAGTAAGAGACGGGGTTTTAATAACTCCTCCAAACGATAATTCACTTGAATCCATCACCCAGGATACTGTTTTAAAACTTGCATATGATTTTGATATACCGGTTGAAAGAAGAAGAATAACAAGGGATGAAATCTTCATAGCCGATGAAGCTTTTTTTACAGGAACTGCAGCAGAGCTCACACCGGTAAAAGAGGTGGATGCCAGAGTTATAGGTGACGGTAAAAGAGGGGAAATGACAAAAAAACTACAAGATGCGTACTTTGATGTAGTTTACGGACGTAACGAAAAGTACAAACATTTATTGACATATATATAAAAAAGGGAAACAATGCCGGCAGACTTGAATGATTATTTTAACAAAAATAATAAAAAAAGAGATGACAACAGTTCATCAGGGAATAATTTTGAACCACCACAGTTTTTTAAAGACTTGGGTAAAAAGGCGGGTATTTTATACCTTCTTATCATAGTTATAGGACTTCTTATCATAGCAAAACCGTTTGTAGTGATAAATTCCGGTGAAGTAGGTATAAAAGCAACAGCCGGAAAGTATGATCCTAAAGCTTTATCTCCGGGACTTCACTTTTTTATCCCATTTATTCAGGATATTTTTGTAGTAGATACAAGAGTAAGGATTATAAACTATACAAATAATGAAGATTTATCTATAAAAGCACCGAACTCGGGTATAAAATACAAAAGTGCCATTTCTGTTTTGGATGCAAGAGGACTTCCTGTATCCATAGAGCTTACAGTACAATATAAACTAAAAGCCGAGAGTGCGCCTCAAACCATAGCAACATGGGGACTTTCATGGGAAGATAAGATAATCAACCCTGTTGTTAGAGATGTTACTAGAAATATTGTAGGAAAATATACTGCTGAAGAATTGCCTGTAAAAAGAAATGAGATAGCGGCCCAGATAACAAGCAACATAAAAGACAGAATTGACGCCCAGCCGGGTCAACCTGTAGAGCTGCTCGCTGTCCAACTTAGAAAGATAGTACTTCCTCAAAAGATAAAAGACCAAATCTTAAGAGTCCAAATCGCCAAGCAGCAGGCCCAGCAGGCAAGATATGAAGTGGAAAAAGCAAAACAAACTGCACAAAAAAATGCAGCCCTTGCACAAGGTGATGCAAATGCAAGAAAGATAAGAGCCCAGGGTCAGGCCGATGCAGTGAAAATTGAAGCAGATGCCAATGCCTATGCCAATAAAAAACTTGGTCAAAGTGTCACACCAAATCTCTTAAAACTAAGACAACTTGATGTTCAGGGCAAATTTAACGAGGCTTTAAAAACAAACAAAGATGCCAAGATATTCCTAACTCCCGGTGGAGTAGTGCCAAATATCTGGCTTGACAGTAAAGACAAACAGAGGGCTACATCAATTGGAAATAAATAAAATAGAAGAGATAGCAAACAGGGTTGACTGGGATAAATCCCCTCTCATCCCTGCTGTTGTGCAAGACGCTAAAACAAAAAAGGTATTGATGCTTGCCTACATGGATAAAGTCGCTCTAAAACTTACACTTTCGACAAAAATTGCCCACTATTTCAGTAGAAGCAAACAGCGCATCTGGAAAAAAGGTGAAACAAGCGGCAATATCCAAAAAGTAGAAGATATTTTTATAGACTGTGATAATGATACTGTTCTTCTTTTGGTTGAACAAGTAGGAGGTGCAGCTTGTCATACCGGAAGAGAGAGCTGTTTTTTCACAAGACTTGAAAGTGAAGAAGTCATCTCGAAAGCAAAAGAGAGTGCTACTCAAAACTATAGTGTTACAGATAAACTCTATCACACTATTCAAGAGAGAAAAAATGCAGACCCTAATAAATCCTACACTGCTTCACTATATAAAAAAGGCGAAAATACAATACTGAAAAAAGTTGTGGAAGAAGCCGGCGAATTTTGTTTTGCCGTAAAAGACAACAACAGTGATGATATTATTTATGAAGCAGCTGATTTGACTTATCACACTCTGGTTGCTTTGGCTTACAAAAACATTGACCCTGACAGAGTAAAAAATGAACTGAAAAAGAGATTTGCCCAAAGTGGTATAGAAGAGAAGAAAAACAGGAAAAAGTAGGCAATTTTGGAGTTTTTAAAACTGTACTTTAAACATCTTGGTCTTTATGATTATATAGGACTTGGTGTTGTGGGTACGGTTTTTTTACTACTTTTTATATTATCGCTTATACTTCTGTTTAAAAAACCTTTTTTGGGGTTTATTTTTTTTCTTTTATCTTTGATGGTATTGCCTTTTGGAGTTTATGGAGTTCAGACTCTCTTGAACAAAACAGTAAGAAAAAGTGAATTTCAAATAAAAAAATTAAAACCCTTGCACTTTTCCAAATCACTTCTTATAGAAGCAAAGATAAAAAATCTTTCAAAAACTAACTTCAAAATGTGTCTTATTCGTTTAAAAATTATAAAAAAAAGCAACTCAAAACTAAAAAGATTTTTATATACATTAAAACCATTGGCAATCAAGACGATATATATACAAGAATCAATTCAAAAGGGAAGTTCTTATACTCTAAAAAAGATTTTGGATAGTGTAATATATTCAAACAGTGATGAGATGACAGCAAAGATGGATTGTTACTAAAGGATAAATATGACTTACTTTACCATATTGCACTGGATAACATTGATAGTTTTTTTGCTGCTTTTTATACTGCTTGTCATAGTTTCAAAAAAGGAAACCAATCCAAAAATATTTTGGTCAATGGTCTTTTCCTCTTTTTTGGTAACAAGTATGCTCGCACTTTTTTCCATGTTTGTGCTGGATAAATATACAAAAAAAGGCAAGCTTATCAATATAACTCACAAAAGAGTACTTTTAAATGAAACCATCATGTTTTTCGGACAGGTTCAAAATGTCGGGAGATTTAAGATAGGTCACTGCAAACTCGAAGTCAAGATTGTAAATAATGCACTTGATTTAAATAATGTAACAGGTAAAACATTTTATGCTCCCCGCTCCGGCCTTGGCTCACTTTTTTCGAGTAAAGAAGAGAGGCCTTCAACTATCATCAAAGATTTTACCATAGCCAAAAACCTAAAACCGGGAGAGATAAGAAGCTTCAGTGCTACGATGCCATATCCGCCATATTTTCAAAAGGCAGATATAAGATATAAGCTTTATTGCCA
>CAZMKH010000104.1:0-5019 GCA_964566455.1 uncultured Campylobacteraceae bacterium
GAAAGTTTGGATATGGAGAGTTTTTTAAAGTCAGGTTTTTGTATAACAGAGTTTTTGTAAATACTTATCTCACCCTTTTTGGCTTGCCCGTATGTTTTATCATGAAGATATACAACATCCTGGGCATAGCCTATAAGAGGTGTATCGCTTGAGCTGAAAAATATCTCGTCTTCACTGTTTTTACCGACTATTAGAGGTACAAGATTTTTCGCAAAAAATATCTTTTCTTTGTCCGCTTTGCTTATCAGAAGTATCGCATATGCTCCTTGAAGTTTTTGTACTGTTTTCTCAAATGCCTCAAAAGGCTCAAACCCCTCTTTGATAAACATTTCAAAAAGATGAACTATCACTTCACTGTCAGTTTGAGAAAGAAATGAAAAGCCTTTTGTTTGTAATTCACTTTTAAGCTCTTGATGATTTTCTATGATACCGTTATGTATGACATAGGAGTATTCACCAAGATGAGGATGAGCGTTTATCTCATTTGGTTTTCCATGTGTTGCCCATCTTGTATGTCCTATGGCAAGCCCGAAACCATCACTTGTAAAATTTTTGGTTTTTTCTTCAAGATTTTTTAGTTTTCCGACAGCTTTAAAATGCGTTATATCATCACCTTTCAGCACTGCCATGCCCGCACTGTCATACCCGCGGTATTCAAGCTCTTTTAAACCTTCCAAAATAATTTTCTTTTTCTCTTTTTCTCCTATATATCCAACTATGCCACACATATTTTTTCCTTTATTTCCTCTAAATTGTCACAAAACTTCCCGTTTTTTTCTATCAAAAAGAGATTGTGGGTTCTGTTTTTGATAGTTTGAATCTTGGCTGTTGAAATATCTACACCAAAATGATCAAATATAGAAACTATATGAGCTATGATAGCCTTTTGGTCTTTTGTATGAAGAGCCATTTTAGCATATGTTTTTGAGTGATTGCAATCAAGCTGGAGCTCTTTTTTGTATATTACAGGTATTTTATAAGAGATTTTCTTTGACATATCAAAAGAGTTTTCAACTATCTCTTTTATGTACATCAACTCATCATTGTCAACACTCTCTAAAAAGTCTATTTTAAAATATTTAATTTCATTGAATAGTTTAAATATATCCATACTTGCAACATTGAGTGAACTTAGTTTCCCAAGAAGATAACCAAGATTTAGCTCATTTTTTCTTATGATGGTTATGCTAAGATGGGATGAAATATCTATTTTATAATCATACTCCTTCTCTTTTAAGCTCTCAATCCATTTTGATAATTGTATAATTTTTGATGGATTGTATTTTATGAAAAATATATTTGAATTAATAGAGAGGATGTTTTTTTGTAAACTTTTTGAAAGCTCTTTAAATTCTTCACTTTTTTTCAGTCTGTTTTCTTTTCTTAGTCTTCTTGAAGTTTCATCTATAAGTTCCTCTTTTTCAAAAGCATCAAGCGAAATAAAATAAAGCTCTTTTAAAAGTGAAGCAAAAAATGGTGAATATATCTTTTCATTGACTGCTTTCATATCACAGTATGTAAGTATATAGAGCATTTTGAGTATCTTTTTGTCTCTTAACTTTGATACAAATGAAAGTATAACTTTTTCACTGTATATATCATCTTTGCTTGCGGTGTTGCTCATATCTGTATGATATTTTACAAGTATAACCCCAGCTTCTATAAGTTTATCATTAAACCCCAGTTTTTTTGCCTGGTGTCTTATGATGGTAGCTCCGATTTCACGATGGTCTTTTTTTCTTCCTTTCCCAATGTCATGAAAAAATATAGCAAGTCTCAAAAGTGCTTTTTCATCTTTGCTTAACTCTGAAAAAAGTTTTTTTATCAATTCATCATCAATATTTTCCAAATGAAAAAGAGCATAAATAGAGTGAATGTCTACAGGATATTTATGGTATCCGTCAAATTGGGGCAGATTCAGCACTTTTTTAAACGGAGTAAAAATTTCGTGTAGCATATTTGCCTGATAAAAAGCATAAAAAGTACTATAAAGATATGGTCTGTAAAAAATTTCTTTTTTTAGCTTGTATGCTTCTTTGGAAGTTTTATTTGTAAGTTTGGTTTTTTTTAGGTAATTTATATAACTTATATCATAGTCTAAGTTTTCATGCATCAATCCAATAGTCTGTTTTAGAATTTTAAGATAGTTGTCACCTTTTTTATTGAGCTTGGTAAGTACATTTTTTTCGCAAATGTATATATGGTTTTGATAATATGAATTTTTTAATTTTTTTATATTTTTTTTATCAAAAAGTATGGATTTTGTAAGTTTTTTTATAAGTAATTTTGATGTTGTTTTTATAGTCCACAAAGAGTGCATAGTGTGAAAAACAAGCTGATTTTGTGCTGATTTGAATTTTGTATCCTTAAAACCCAAAAGTTTTGCAACTTCGGGTATATTTTCAAGGTTGAGAGTGTCATTTTTTCTTTTTGAGCTTAAATGTAGAGCAGACCTTACTCTGTATAAAAACTCCAAGGCCATTCTAAACTCTTTATGCTCATTTTCACTTATATACTTCGGGATGAGCTCTTTTGTATTTTGAACTCCATAGAGTGCATTTGCTATCCAAAAAAGTGAGTTTGCATCCCTCAAGCCACCAACTCCGTCTTTTATATTGGGTTCCATATTGAGCTGGAATTTTTTATACCTTTGTCTGTTGTATTCCCTAAGAGCAAGGATAAACTCTTTTTGTTTAAATTTTCTTACTTTTTCAAGCTCTTTTGAAGCTTTCATCCAAGTTATTTTAGACCCGCATAAAAACCTGGCTTCCATCATGGCGGTTTTTATGGTTATATCTTTCTTTGAAGCTTCAAATATATCCTCTACAGTATGTGTTCTGTGCCCCAGCTTCATACCCGAATCCCAAAAGATATGAAGTAGTGATGATATGATTTCATCGATATTGTATCCGGGAGTTTCATCATAAATTATCATAATGTCAATATCAGAATAGATACAAAGCTGCTCCCTTCCGTAACTACCAAGCGCAGTTATGGCGATAGGAATTTGACTTTGAAAGGGAAGATAATCTCCAAAATATTTTCTTAGAACATACTTGTAGGCAATTGTGATAAATTCATCAATTTTTTTGGTATGTTTAACTAAAAAATCTTTCCCCTGATTTTCTTTAAAGATATCACCAATGGAGTCAAGGTATTCTTTGATAGAATTTTTTATTACTTTTGATATTTCAAAATCATCAGCATTTTTTTCTATCAAGTCCTCTATCTTATACCTTAGTTGATGCATTGTTTCCTCATTAGTTTTCTGCTTTGGACCAAAAAAATTCTATCCACCCTTTTGCCTCTTTTACGGCAAAGTCAGGTTTGATGATAGAGGTTGGTTTGTAAAATATGGCTGCATTTTTAAATTCAACAGCAGGATATCTTTCCTGTAGAAGCCTGGTTATCTCATGCATCGTTTCACCGCTGTCTATGATATCATCGACTATAACAACCTTTTTTGCTTTTGAAAGATCTGGGATATTGTAAACCTTTATATATTCAAGCTTTTGCTGATTGTCATAGTGGATAGAGTTTAGCGAGTAGAGATTTCTTATACTCATATGTTCAGCCAAAAAATGCCCTAGGGTCATTCCGCCTCTGGCTATGGCTACGATGGTATCGCAGCCATACTCCTTTAACTCTTTTGCCATAATTTCAACATCTTTGCTAAACTCATTAAAACTATAAAATATCATTTGTTATCCGTCTTTTAATGAAAGATAAATACAAGTGAACCGATAACTGCCAAAGAAATTACACCTATATTTATCCTTTCAAATTCGCCTCTGATAACAAGCAAGAAAAGATATGCTATAAAACCCAAAGACAAACCATTTGTTATAGAGTAGGTTAAAGGCATCATAAGTGTTGTAATAAAAGCTGATATGGAAGTAGGAATATCTTTGAAGTTTATATGCTCCAACTCACTAAACATCAAAGCTCCAACCATTACCAAGATAGGATAGATGGCATTTTCTGGAATTGACTGAAAAACAGGAAGTATAAAAAGTGTCAGTATAAAAAACAGACCTGTAAAAACAGCAGTGAGTCCGGTTCTTCCTCCTTCTTCAACCCCGCTTGCACTCTCTATAAAACTTGTAGTGGTTGATACACCAAGAAGTGCACCGACACTGGTAGCAACAGCATCAACTTCAAGTGTTTTTTGCAACTCTTTGGAATCATCCTTAAAAAGTCCTGCTCTGTATCCGACTCCTGCCAATGTTCCAAGTGAGTCAAACATATCTGTGATCAAGAATGTAATGATAACAGGTAAAAGTGAGAGTGAGAGTGCACTCATGATATCAAGTTTTAAAAATATCGGACTAATTGAAGCAGGCATTGAAAATATACTTTTTGGAAGCTCTCCCAGTCCAAAAGCCCAGCCGACTATAGAAGTAGCCAAAATTGCCAGGATAAAAGCTCCTTTTACTCTCCAGCTAAAAAGTGCAAATGCTACAAACAAGCCAAATATTCCAAGAAGAACATGAGGGTCAGAAAGGTTTCCAAGTGATACCAAAGTAGCTTTGTTTGCTACTATGATTCCCATCTGTTTTAATCCTATAAAAGCTATAAATGCTCCAATACCCGCACTTATAGCACGCCTGAGGTCTGTCGGAACACTTTGCATCACCCAGACCCTAAACTTTGTAAAAGAGAGAATGATAAAAAGAGCACCTGAGATAAAAACTATGCCCAAAGCTGTCTGCCAGGGAAGTTTCATGCCTAAAACAAGCCCAAAAGTAAAGTAAGCGTTAAGCCCCATTCCAACACTCATAGCTATAGGTGTATTTGCCCAGATACCGTTTAAAACTGTTGCTATAATGGTTATAAGTGCAGTTGCGGTCATAATGGCACCCATATCCATACCTGTTTTTCCCATAATAATAGCATTTACAGGAACTATGTACATCATAGTTAAAAATGTTGTAAAACCGGCTCTTGCTTCGGTTTTGACATCAGTACCTCTTTCTTGCAGATGAAATCTACTAAGCATTGTATTTCCTTTGTTTAAAA
>CAZMKH010000105.1:0-3270 GCA_964566455.1 uncultured Campylobacteraceae bacterium
GTCTTGAAATAGCACCAAAAAATCCGCCTATTCCAACATATAAAAGTATCAATTTTATCCCTTTTTTTTTCGTGATTCGTGATTCGTGACTTGTGATTCGTGATTGGAATATTATTTATTCTTTAAAATTGGACAAAGTCCAATTTACTAATCACGAATCACTAATCACTATTTATGTTTATACTTAATAACTTCAGTATCGCTTATAGTTGTCAAGCCCTCTTCTATCATATCATCTATTTTATCTATAAAATCAACAATTTTTTCTTCATCATCAATTATCTCAATGACTACAGGCAACTCTTGAGCCAGCATCCAGACATTGAAACTTCTAACTTCACTGTGAGCACCTATGCCTGCTATCCCTTTAAATACAGTAGCCCCTGCCAGACCATACTCTTTTACTTTTTTGAGTATTACTTCCCAAAGAGGTTTGCCGTCATATTTGTCTTGATTGTCTATATAAATTCTTGCTATCTTTTTTTTACCCAAATATCTTTTCATTTTTCTGTCTCCTTTTTTTGAAGCGAAGCTCCACAAAAATTCCTCGCACTAAAGCTTTGCCTTTGGCAAGAATAAAACATTAAGAAAATGTTTTATATTTCTGTCCTCCTTTTTTGAAGCGAAGCTTGCAATACTCTGTCCATATCATCTCTTAATTTTTCAAACCAATTTGGATCTTTTTTCGGATCAACAGGGTCCAAATAAACCAACTTTACTTTTGTTCCAAAATTACCCAAAAAGTTTTTTGAATCAAACACATCAATAGTGCCTATAAAAACTGCGGGCTGCACCTTTAAGTCCAACTTTTCAGCTAAAAGTTTTGCTCCAGCTTTGAATTTTAAGAGCTTTTTACCGTTGCTTCTTGTTCCTTCGGGAAATATAGCTATAACTCTTCCTTTTTTAAGTCTGTCTTTTGCATCTTTAAAAAGTTTTACCAAGGATTTTCTATTTTCTCTTTCTATTGCAATCATTTCTGGAAGGTCAAGTATATGACCAAAAAAAGGAATGTCTCCTATCTCTTTTTTGGCAACCCATGCCAAATCAGCCGGATATATTGCTTCCATGATGACAATATCGGCTACACTTTGGTGATTTAAAAGAAGCATTTTTGCACTACTGTCGGGTTTTCCCTCTATCTCAAGTTTGACCCCAAGCAAAAAAAGCTGTAACTTAGCCCAAAGATTTCTAAAAATTTTATGGTGTTTTCTAAAAAGAAACATCAATATAACAACTACCGAAATAGTAAGAAAAAAATTGATAGAAAAATAAAGTGCCAAAAACCTCTGCCATAACTTTTTCATTTCATATATCCTATTCCTTCAACCTTCAACCTATTTCCCCACCCATCCTATTTTACCGTTTGGCAGTAATACTTTTATATATTCTTTTGTGCTATTTAGTTTTTCGGCTACTATTTTTCTATCCGTTACATAGAAAATTGTTGAATTGTATGTCGGCAAAATTCTTATTTTTGTATTTTTGGATAAAATTATACTGTCAAACGGATTATAAAACATAAACAGATAAATCATAATAAAAACAAAGATAAAGATATATACAATTTTTCTTCTAAAGAAAAAAATCACAAGAGACAAAAAAGCTACAGCCACCAAAGCAATATTTTTATACATTGATATTTTGCTTGCTTTTGGATTGAGACCAAGTTGTGTACTTGTATCTTCGGTTGAAACCTCAAGCGGTATGGTAAAATTTTCAAACCTGTTTTTTTTGATATTAAAATATGAAAACCTAAACTCTTTTTGACTGTTTGGTATTATGGCAAAGTAAAATATTTTTGAATAAGGAAGATTGATATTATATGAGTCTATGCCGTCTTTTATGGTATTGGAAACTTTAAAATCACGAATATTTGCCTCTTTGGCTTCTATTTCCATTACAAGTATATTTGACTTTTTATCGAATTTTGTTGTTTTAAATTTTGTTACTTTTAAATCCCTTGCTATAACATTACTAAATATATCACTCTTTTTCAATTGGATAATTTCCGGTTTGAAAGGTTTTAGGGATTTTGTAACTATGTTTTTTATACCTTTTAATACTGAGACACTTATAGTAGGCAGTACAGCGTTTGCTGATGTAACTTTGAGATAATACTCATTAAAATATATATTGTCATTAAACCATTTCCATGAATTTTCTGGATTGATTACTTTTGAATTTAAACTGTTTTGAAATGTGGTAACTATTTTATCAAAATCACTTACTGCTATAACAGCTTTTATCTTTATCTTAAATATTTGATTGACATATACTCTCTCAGGTTTTTTTACATAGGAAAGATATATCACATTTTCTTTTATGTTTGAAGTCTTTACAGTAGCATTAAAATCCTGTGCTGCTGTCAGAGATAATAAACAAAGCAAATATAAAAAAATATATCTCATACAACTCCTACTTACTTAATACTTAGTACAAGTACTCTTTTACTCCATAAAACCCTGAAGCATTTTTACTCCATCATCACTTCCCAATATTTCCTCCATGGCACGCTCAGGATGAGGCATTAAACCAAAAACATTTTTTTGTTCATTGCAAATTCCCGCAATTGATTCAACAGAGCCGTTGGGGTTTGATAAGTCACCATGTTTGTCGCAATAACTCAAAAGAATTTGTCCATTCTCTTTCAATCTTTTCAAGCCTTCATCATCTATATAATAGTTACCCTCTCCGTGAGCTATAGGAATATTGAGTATATCACCCACTTGAAGTTTTTGTAAAAATTTATTGTTATTATTTTCAACTTTTAGATAGTGAAATTCGGATATAAAATGAACATTTCTGTTTTTCTTCATAGCTCCCGGCAACAAGCCAAGCTCCAAAAGGACTTGAAATCCGTTACATATACCCAAAACCTGACCTCCGCTCTTTGCATACTCTATTATACTCTTCATTACAGGAGAAAATTTTGCTATCGCTCCACTTCTTAGATAATCCCCATAACTAAAACCTCCGGGCAACACCACAAGATCGATATTTGAGGGAAGTTTTTCCTCTTTGTGCCACACAAGGTTTGTTTTAGCACCTAATTTTTCATAAGCATATTTTGTATCAAGCTCACAATTAGTTCCCGGAAATACTACTATGGCAATATTCATTTTAAGCCTTGTTTTCTATGATGATTTCATAATCTTCTATAACGGTATTGGCAAGCAACTCTTCACTCATCTTTTCTACTCTTTTTTTTATCTCATCTTCATCATTTCCTTCAACATCCAAAACGATTTGTTTTCCTATGCGAACATCTTT
>CAZMKH010000105.1:3370-4939 GCA_964566455.1 uncultured Campylobacteraceae bacterium
CTTTTTAATATAACATTTATCTCCCTGCCTAGCATTTTTAAAGTCTCAAGTTCACTTTCACTTGCGATATCAAGCAAAAGACAATGCTCGTCATTTAAAAGAGGGTCACCAAGCTCATCATCTTTATAGTAAAATTCAACCAACGCAAAAGGCAAGACCGTACCGTCTTCAATGCCCAGTCTTTTTACCAAAGAGCCTGTTGCCACATTTCTTACTACTACTTCCAAGGGAATGATATCAACCTTTTTTACCAATTGTTCATTATCACTTAAAGTTTCAACCAAGTGAGTTTTGATACCATTCTCTTCTAAAAGTTTAAAAAGTTCAGTACTTATCTTACAGTTTAGTGCACCCTTGCCCTTTTCCTGGCCGGTTTTTTGAGCGTTAAAAGCCGTCAAATCATCCTTAAACTCTGAGATCAACAGATCTTCATCCTCACATTTATAAAGTTTCTTACCTTTCCCTTCGTAAAGCAGCTCCAACTTTTTCATTATTTAGCCTTCTTTTCAATATCTAAAACTTTTACTATATCAAGAGCAGTTTTTAGTTGTAAATCTTTATATATATCCTCTTTTTTAAGTATCTTTTTACCTTTAAGTTTTTCTTCTTTTTTAACAGGTTTTTTACCATCAGTTTTTTCAAGTTCACTTTTTAGATGTTTTTTAAGCTCTCTCTCTTTTAGCATAAAGTCATCTTTTTGGGTAGGTACTTTTCCAGGATAAACAACTACATCGGGGGAAACTCCGACTGATTGTATGGTTCTTCCGCTAGGTAGATAGTATCTGGCGATTGTTAGTCTTATAGCCTCGGTTTTATCTATAGGTAGTATAACTTGAACACTTCCTTTTCCAAAAGTTTTTTCTCCTACAATGATAGCTCTTTTATGATCTTGTAAAGAGCCACTTACAATCTCACTGGCACTGGCACTTCCACCGTTTACAAGTACAACTATAGGGATATTTTTTACTGTTCCCTCTTCACTTGCTTTATATTCGGTATTTTCACTCTTTACTCTTCCTTTTTGAGAAACTATTACCCCTTTGTCTACAAAAAGATTGACTAGTCCCACAGCTTGTGAGAGCAAACCGCCCGGATTGTTTCTAAGATCGAGCACTATGCCTTTTTTATGTGGATAATCTTTAAGAGCTTTTTTAACTCCTGCGACTACCTTTTTATCAAAACTTGTAACTCTTATATAAAGTACATCACTGTTTTCTATCTCTTTTGCATAAACTGACTGGATTTTTATGATATCTCTTATAATTTTTATCTTTAAAGGCTTGGTTTCACCTTTTCTGACAATTGTCAAAACTATCTTTGTTTTCGGCTTGCCTCGCATCAAAGAAACTGCTTCATCTATAGTCATATTTAGAGTTGATTTGTCATTTATCTTGAGTATTATGTCTCCGGCTTTTATACCGGCTTTGTATGCGGGTGTATCATCTATGGGTGATATGACAGTAAGTACTCCGTTTCTCATACCGACTGTTATGCCAAGACCGCCAAACTCTCCACTTGTTTGTATCTGCATCTCTTTAAAAGCTTTTTTATCCAAAAATGAAGAGTGTG
>CAZMKH010000106.1:0-4841 GCA_964566455.1 uncultured Campylobacteraceae bacterium
ATGGATGAGTTAAGCCCTGATGGTCCGGTGTATCAAGCAGGAACACTCAGCGGCAACCCTGTTGCCATGAGTGCCGGTTTGACAAGTATAAAAAAACTGAAAAACAATCCTGACATCTACAAGAATTTGGAAGAAAAAGCCAAAAGGTTGATGGAAGCTTTTAAAAATGAGGCTGCAAAAAACGGTATACCTCTTCAGACAAATGTAAGAGGCAGCATGTTTGGCTTCTTTTTCAATGAAAATCCGGTAAAAAATTTTGATGATGCACTAAAAAGTGATACAAAAATGTTTGCCTCATTTCATTCTAAAATGCTTGAAAATGGAGTCTATTTTGCCTGCAGTCAATTTGAGACAGGCTTTGTTTCTACTGTTATGAGTGATGAAATCATCAATGAAGTTATAGAAAAATCCAAAGTTGTATTTAGTGAGTTAAAATGAGTGAGAAAAAGCCTAAATACGGAAAAATCATAGAGGGGGCAGAACAACTCTCTCTTGGTATTTCCATGGTTGTTGCTGTTCTTATCGGTGTAGGACTTGGTATATTTTTAAAAAACGCTACCGGCATATGGTGGCTTCTTTGGGTAGGAGTTTTCATAGGAGTGGCTGCAGCCATTTTAAATGTTTATAAAGCTTACAAAAAACAGGTCAAAGAGTATGATGAGTTTAAAGATGATGTAAGATATAAAAACCTCTATACAAAAGATGACGATGATGAAGAGTATTAATGCTCAGATAGTTATTTATATTGTTCTTGACATATTTGTGCTGATTTTCAGCATTTTTAAGGGATATATGTGGGTAGTGAATACTCAGATAGCTTTTTTAAGTGCTTTTAGTATTATTTTACTGTCGTTCTTATCATATGTCAAAAATATCAACAAACAGATAAAAGCATTGGGTGATATTGTAGATGACAGAGACTATATAGATGAGTTAGATGACCCTTATGAGCTTTATGATAGTGACAAAGAAGACAAAGACGGCAAAAAAAGTAAAGTTAAAATATCTATGAAAAATTTAGCAAAAAGCAAAGGCGCAGCTTTTTCTCTGTTTAGGATATTGGGTTATATTATACTGATTGGAGGGTTTTTTCTACTTTTAAAAATGGAAAGTTTTCAAATAGTACCTTATCTTGTGGGTATTTCAATTATTCCACTTGGAGGGCTAATCAATATCATCTACCAAAGGAAGTTCAACAGAAACTGACTCTTTTTTTATATTGACGACCGAGTTTGACTGAGGGGCAATTTCCTTGATGACATAATCATCTTCACTATCTCTTTTATCTCCAGAAATTTCCAGCATAAATATAGAAAATTTCTTATCTTTATATATGATATGCTCTCCAGTTTTTAAATGAAGTTTTGTGGTTATAGCTTTTGAATCTTTAAAAGAGTTGTAAATTTTTGATAAAAGTTTTAGAAACTGATCTACTTTAACAAAAATATCCGGAAATGTGGGGTCAAGAAGTTTTTGATGAGTGGCATTTGATGAAGTTGAAAGAGAACTGATACACAAGTCTATAACAGAATAAATATTTATTTTAGTATTGTCATGGGCATCCAGATCAAAAGATTTGTTTGGTTTTTTATAAAGCTTTATGCCGATATGCTCATCGTCACTATATCCGACTGTAAGAGCATAAAAACTGTATTTTCCATAATCCACATCAACTATAGTGGTTTTAAAACCATATCCGGGGCTTGCATAAGTGGAAGCTAGTTCAAAAATATCTTTTGACGAAGCAATACCGAGTAAAAACTGTGCCTCGGCATTGACATTGACAACTTTTCCATCTATGTCAAAAAGGATAAAAGGATTGTAGTCATATTCTAACCAATCTTCACATATACTCACTGTTTCTCCTTTTCAAATTGATTAATATTTTATCAATTGTATGCTAAAATATAGGTTATGAAAATGTATCATTTAAGTGACAACAGCGTGTTGGACAATTTTATACTGGCAAAGGAGTTGATGAGACTTGCCGATATTTCTCCCAACGCTTTTAGATATTGGAAAGAGTGCATAAGTGCAAAATATGATAAAAGCAGAATTGTATACCTTCATAAACACTTTGTCCATAAAAAATATCATCACTTGATACCAAAATGCACCCCATTGGACGGGCTTATACAAAGTGCACCTTTTTGTAGATATACAAATCTCCCTTCTTCACATTTAACCGAGAGTAATAATTCAACCCTGTATAAACTTTTTGATATTAAGATAATAGAAGGTGTAAAATTTATCAACCTGAAGTCATTTTTAGATAAATTTGAACTTGATTATTCTTATACAATTTATATCGAAAAGTGCAAATACTTTGCCCCTCTGGAGAAAAAAATACGCTTAAGCAAAAGCCTGTGTTTGGGTTATTACTGAAGTTCTACGACAACTGTTTTTATATATCTGTTTTTATTGTCATAAAATTCTACTCTAAAAGCTGCTTTATCTTTGTAAAGAGAGTATCTTTTGTCTATATCTTTTAATTTTATCCAAACATTTGCTTCGTTTTTGTATTTTTTATTGGTATAGCCAATAACATTTACTCTTATGTTTTTTGGAGCCACTATCATAAAGTTTTTCTTGAGCGTAGTATTTAATTTGTCTGTTATATCTATAACGGTATGGTCAGTTTTTACCCTCAAAAGAGGATGTTTGTTGGACAGCTTAAAATATTCACTTTTTAATTTGGTTATCTTTTTGTTTCCTACCATTACATGATATATATCTTTATATCTTATAACAGCCCCGAGAGGATGAGTGAAGTTAAATTTATTGAATTTTACTTTTAAAGGCACAAATCCTATATATTTTTTTACCCTGTTTAGATTTATTCTAAATCTATCATTAACAGTTAAAAAGCCATACTCACTTAACAGTTTTCTTATATTGCTCTCATTTAGCTCAAAATCTCTTTTGTATTTGATTCCCATCACTTTCATAAACTCTTCTATAGTCAAAAGTTGATAATAAACTTTTTTTGTCAAGTCTGTTATATTCTTACTTGTTTCTATCGCAAGTGCAGGCTTATTGTGCGTTATGGCAAAATATGTCAATGATAGTTTCATTTGCTCATCATGAAATTTTGTTTTGGTATTTTTAACACCGAAAATATGCTTTTTCTTAAATATTGAATTATTAATTTTATCTGCTACAGTTTTGCAAATTTTACCCAGATCGTTATATTTTGGAGTTTTTATGCACATTTGGTCTATTATGAGTGCCTGTCCCCAGGCTTTAGGGTTAAATATAACATTTTCCCATTTGGGTCTGTAAAAACCATGGCCATCATGCAGGTTTAAAACAAGATCAACCTTTGGAGAGAGTATGATTTTCTTGATATCTTTTATGATTTTATAGTCAGGATCTTTTTTTGAAATATAGGCAAATTTTCTATTCATATCTTTATAAATGCCTCTTTGATTTCTTATATCGCTGTCAAAATTAAGATTGGGAATTATTATAAGGTTGCCTTTTATGATTTTGTAGTGTTGTATCAAAACTGAGGGAGTAAAATAACCTCCCGGTTCATTTCCGTGTATCCCGCCTATTACCAAAAGAGTATCACCTTTTTGCTTGCCTCTTTTTTCATATTTTTTAAAATGCAGTATCGAAGCTTGTAGTAAAAAAGTAGGCAACAAAAAAACAATAAAAATTTTTTTAAACATTTTGCTATTTTTCTATAAAAATTTTGACTTGATTATTTTTTACTTTTACATACAATTCTTTGTTGCCTTTAAAATTATAATATTTGGTTTTGTATATTTCATAAAAAAAGAGTTTGTATATAGGCTCGTTTTTCAAATTGGGATAGGGGAGTATGCTTATGTATTTAAAAATGATATCTTTTTTATCATTTCTAGAGAAAATTCTTCTCTTTTCTGAAGAAAAAGATGACAAATTCTGACCGTTGTATCTTTTAAAATCTTTTGAATAAAATGAGAGATATTTATTAATGTCATTACTTTGCCATGCATTTTTCCATTTGTATATAAAGGAGAGAATATTGGCAACAGTATCTTTTGAAACCGGCTTTAAATTATCTTCATGGATTATAACAAAGCTGTTTTTAGGGTCAATTGTACTGTTTAGATCAAGTAGCTGGTCATTTTTTAAAACCATACAGCCCTTTGTAACAGGTGGTCTTTTTTCATGATCGAGAGGGTAGCCATGTATCCAGATGCCATGTCCGTCTCTGCCGTTTAATTCATCAAATGTATTGGGATAAGATAAAGAAAACGCCACAGGGCCGTAAAAAGTATCTTTTGGCACAAATCTCATTGTGATTTTATATGCCCCCAAAGGAGTTATTAAATCCCCCTCTTTTTTCTTTTCACCGCTTTTTCCAGTAATTATATCTTTTACGAACAATTCTTTCAAGCTGCCTTTTCCGTCTGTATGAAAAAGTTTTAATCTTTTGGTTTTTTTGTTGGCTATGATGATATATTTTTCTTTCTCAAAATAACCATATGTTGTATTGTAATCTTTTAAATAATTATCCCAGTAAGCTTTGTTTTGCAACTCTTCATCAAACAGTTTTTTTACTTCTTGTATACCGTCATGTCTATAAATATCTATATAATTTTTGGAATAAAGCATAGCAGCAATACCAAAAAATATAAATACCATTTTTTTAATCATCATCATCCTTGTATATCAAATAAAGCAGAGATTTTATCTAATTTTTGCTTAATAACTGACTAATAAAATTATCGATGTAGTTTAATTCTCTTTTTTTTATCTCTTTTCCTATTTGGGCACCCTTAAAACCATCTTTTAGAACATCGTGAGCTTTTACATCTGTTTTAAATTTATCATTGTAAATATTTAACTCT
>CAZMKH010000107.1:0-4790 GCA_964566455.1 uncultured Campylobacteraceae bacterium
GGCTTTTTGCAGTTGATACCGATGATCTTATAGAGAGCCTGGAAAACAAAAAGATCAAAGATATATTTGCTGATAGTGGTGAAGATTATTTTAGAGAGCTTGAAAAAAAATGCGCATTATGGCTTCAAAACAGTGTTACAAACAGTATCATTTCAACCGGAGGCGGATTTTACAAACAAAAAAATATCAAAAAAATAGGTAAAATCATCTATTTGAAGTCCTCCTTTGAAGGTATATTAAAAAGACTTCAAGAGCATCCAAATGCCAAAAAAAAGTTAGCCAAAAGACCACTGTTGCAAGATATAAAAAAAGCAAAAGATTTGTACAACCAAAGAGTAAAAGAGTATGAAAAGTTGGCCGATATTACCATTAATGTAGAGAAAAAAGATAAAAAGAAGATAGTAAAAGAGATTTTATCGGAGATTTGACTCTCCGATAAAAGTTTTTAGAAGCTGTATCTCATAGAAAATGCTACTGATGTTTCACTGTGTTTAACAGCAATATTGCCTCCACCATATCCTGTAGCATTGACAGTTTTTTCCGGAGCATAAACTACATCAAAATCAAGAGATAAATGTTTTGTTATTCTTGTGCCGGCACCTATAGAGTAGTGACTCTCTTCAGTTGCAGGGAACATTATATAGTTAAATGAGTTTAATTTTGCGTTTGTATCCATTCCTGTAGTTTGATAGTTTGTTATAGGATTTTTTGCATAATTGTATCCTATACCATACCATGTTCCATCTTTTTCATATTTTGCACCTATAGCATAAACATCCTGGTCTGTCCATCCAAAATCTTTATATCCGTCAGCACTTCCCCATTTTATTTTTTTATAGTCAAATGAGATATTGAAATTGTTAAAATCATAAGACAAACCTACTCCGTATTCTGCAGGTTGCTGAAGTTTGTCACTCATAGTCATACCAAAACCTGTTGCGGCAGTACTTAATGTATGGTCATATGTCATGCCGATGGCTGATTTGTATACGGCACCTATTCTTAGGGATGGCATAATGTCATAAGAAAGGCCGGCTTCGAAACCTATGCCGAAGTCATCACTGCTTCCTTCTCCTACCGGGGCACCATTGTTATATGATATATCCAAAGAGCCGTACTGGATAACCGGAGCAAAACCTGCTGCGAAGTTACTGTTATGATAGGCAATAGCGGGAGCGAACTTCATGAGCAGCAAGTTGGTTCTTGATTTCATAAGGCTTGGATTGCCGCTGTCTCTAAAGTCTACACCCATTCCCGCAGACCCATACATGCCTATACCATAAGAAAAAGAGTCGTTTATTTGTTCTGAAACAGAAACTTCAGGGATGACATTTTTATCTGCACTGCTTGTAGACCCGTTTGTTTTAATGGTTGGTACAAAATATGTTGCCCCAAAGTCTATCTCTCCGCCTTTTGAATTTGATATCAGAGCAGGGTTGGAAAGAACATTTTCTGCTCCAAAATATGTAGCTATTCCTACTCCACCCATTGCTCTTGATTTGGCACCCAAACCTATAAGGCTATCTCCGTTTGTTGCAAAAAGTGCTACTGCACCGACTAAGCTTACAGTAATGATTTTTTTCATTATTTCTCCTTAAAATATTTTACACAATGTATTTATTATGTAGGTTGCAGAGCAAATTATAATAAGTTTTTTTTATAATGTCAAGTTTAATTTATGATAAAAATAAATTTATTATTATTTGAAATAAAGGGGATACTTAAAGTAACAGTATAAGTAATTCAAATAATTTAATTATTGTATAAAAGAAAAATAATAAAAAAGTTTCTTTTTAAAATTATGTCTTGACAATTATAAAAAATTACTATAGAATTTCAAAATAAAAATAGTTAATGTTATTAACTATTTATGGAGTTAACCATTAAAAATATAGATGAATATACAAGAATGATTGTCGAATTGACTTATGAACTTGAAAAAAGCTGTCAAAAGAAAGAGACAATTTTTTGCAATCGTATGAACCTTACTCCGATGGAGTTTAGGTGTGTAAGATATCTTTATGAGCACGGTTCTGCTATGGCAAATGAACTTTCGAATAATTTGGGGGTTACAAGACCAAGGGTCACAACGATACTGAATAAACTCGAAGAGAAAAATATTATCTTAAGAGATATCGGGAAAAGTGATAGGAGAAATGTACAAATATCATTAAACGAGCAAGGAAGGGAGTTTGCCAGAAAAATGTGCAAAGAGTATATGTCTTTTCATAAAGAGATACTAAAAGTTATAGGAAAAGACAAAATGGAAGAACTATTCTCAAATTTGAGTACTTTTCATCAGGTTTTATCTAAATATATAACAAAAAACCAAACACAGTAAAGGGGATAATATATGGAAGAAAAAAATTACTGGAATCCGATATTTAGCGGATTTTTGCTAGGTACAGTTTTATTTATAGCATATGCCATAGCAGGACAGGGTATAGGTGCCAGCGGTGCATTTGCCAGGACAACTGCACAGCTAAGCTATCTTGTGGATCCCGATTTTGCTTCAAATGCCTATGCCGGCAAATACTTAAAACACGGAAATGCTCTTAGTAATTGGATAGTTGTCGAGCTTGTCGGAGTAATGATAGGCGGTTTTATAAGTGCTCTGTTTTCAGGAAGGGTAAAACAATCTACTGACAGAGGAGTCGGTTATCCTGTTGGTAAAAGACTCTTTTTTGCCTTTTTAGGCGGAGTTTTGGTTGCATTTGCGACAAGACTTGCAAGAGGATGTACCAGTGGACAGGCTTTAAGCGGAGCTGGCGGTTTTTCAGTGGGGGCATGGATATTTATGCTCAGTGCTTTTGGAGCGGGTATGCTTTTGGCTCCTGTTTTTAGAAAACAGTGGAAAGGATTGTGATGGATTGGTTATTTCCTCTTTTTACAACAGGTCAAATATCAAGCAACCTCAATCTTTTCCTGGGATTGTTTATAGGTATAGGGTTTGGTTTTGTGCTTGAAAAAGCCGGTTTTGGAACATCAAAGCATATAGCTACTGTTTTTTATTTTAGAAATCTAAGAGTAACACAAACCATGATAGCGGCAATAGTTACAGCCACTACCTGGGTTGTAATATTTAGTTATATGGGATGGATGGATTTTTCAAAAGTATTTATCCCTATAACTTATGTATGGCCATATCTTGTAGGGGGTATTATATTCGGTGCAGGTATGGTGATGTCAGGATGGTGCCCGGGAACCTCAGTAGTAGGAATGGTTACCGGTAAAGTTGATGCCGTAGTTTTTATTGTAGGAATGTTTGCCGGTATGTTTGTGTATTTTCAAACTTACGCATATATTGAAGGTTTTGCCAATTCCGGTAACCTTGGCAGATTTACCATAGACAAACTTATTGGTGGAGATATGTTTACCTCTTCATATCTGGTTACTATTATTTTAGCTATAGGTTTAGGAATTTTTATGCATGTAATGAAAAGTATAGTTGATAAAAAAAGGAGTATGGAAAATGAGTAGTTATAAAGTACCTGCAGTAGTGGGAGCAGTGCTTTTGGTCTTTGCCATTTTGCTTTCAGTAGTATCAAACGGTAATGCTAATGCGCAAAAACAAAGAGTTCAAAAGATAGTTTTAAAATATAAGCAACTATCAGATGAAGCACTAAAAAACGGAGATGCCGATAAAGCAATAAAGTTTGCAAAACTTGCTATAGAAGCTGACCCAAGCGGAAAGATAGGATATGCTTGTCTTAGCAATGCTATGTCATCAAAATACAAGAGTGCTGCACCGGCAGCCGCACAACCTGCAACAAAAGTTGCCCCGGCCAATGCACCATCTCCGGATAATTCTGAAGATGATGAGCTTGGTTGTTAAATAAATCAAATAAAGGAGTTTATATGAAAAAGTTTTTTTCATCAATCGTTTTAGCTATAGTTTTGGCACTGCCTTCGTTTGCGCTCAGTGTGCCTTCAACCCACCTGGTTTCAGCAGACTGGTTGGCAAAAAATGCAAGCAGTGTGGTAATAGTTGACTTAAGTAAGCCAAAAACTTATGCAAAAGGTCATATTCCAGGCGCAGTAAATATCCCTAAAAAGAAATTTTTTATGGGAAATGTAGGCAATATAAAAGGTCTTTTGGATACTCCCGCTCAAATTAAAAAACTTTTTAGAGATGCAGGTATATCGAATGATTCAGTAGTAGTTTTTACTGCTCATGTAAAAAAAGCGAAAAAATTTACTGATATGACAAGAGGTCTGTGGACAGCTTGGGTTTATGGGCTAAAAAATGTTGCCATACTTGATGGTGGTATAGAGGCTTGGAAAGGTGCTTTGTCCACTAAAGCTCCAATGGTAAAAATGGGCAACTTTACACCTGCAAAATTTTCAAAAGCTGACGTAAATACATGGAGAGATATTTACAGTGCAATGGTAAGCAAAGATGCTCAATTGGCAGATGCAAGAGAGATGAAGCACTATGTCGGTAAAGATAAAGATAAAAGACTTAAAAGACATGGACATATTCCCGGAGCTAAAAAAGTTTCAGTGTATCTTTTCTCTAAAAAAGACGGTAAAACATTTAAGCTTGTTTCACCTTCAACAGCAAAAAGTATGATAGAAAAAGATGGTGTTTCTCTTGATAAGCCTATCATAGTTTATTGCAATACCGGTCACTTGGCAACAGGAACCTGGTTTGTTACTAAATTTTTGGCAGGTGCTAAAAAAGTAGGTGTATACGATGCTTCAATGTATGAATATTCTAGAACAACTATGCCCGTAGCAAAAGGAAAATAAAATTATTACAAGAGTAGGTTTATCCTGCTCTTGTAAAG
>CAZMKH010000108.1:0-4770 GCA_964566455.1 uncultured Campylobacteraceae bacterium
CTATAACTTCAATGATGAGTGCAAATGCAATGAAGTCTATTGCAAAATTTGGGTTAAACTAAAGAAGTAAAAAGTAAAAGTTAATTATTTATTAGTGTCGGATTTTTAGTTTTCCAAAAACTTTATATTTGTTCCAATATATATCTATAGCTTTTTTCAACTCTTTGTCGCTTAATTTGCTAGGTAGCTTGACACCGTATCTGTTTATATAGCCTCTTGGCATAACCGTCTTAAAAAAAGATGGCTTTCTTAGATAATCAAACAGAGCCTTTTTGACACTTCTCTCACTGCTGTACTTCAAAAGATATCTGTAAAAAAATTTATCAAGTGAAACTGCCTGGTTTTTATGACATGAGACACAATTTTTTTGATAAATATTTTCTTTGGCACTTAAAAATAAAAATCCAAAAATAAATAAAACTACTATCTTTTTTACCATGTTAATACCACCTCCGTAAATTCACCCTCTTTTGAGTCAACTTCTATCTTTATATTATACTCATTTGCTATCATCCATACGATATTTAGTCCTATACCAAAGCCGCCGCTGGCATTGTTAAATCTTTTGTATCTTTGGAATATTTCATTTAATTTTTCATTTTTTATCCCAATACCGCTGTCCTTTATACTTAGATATCCGTTTTTCAGAGTAATTTGTATAATACCTCCGATTTTATTGTATTTTATGGCATTTGAGATAAGATTGTCTATAAGTTTGATGAGTCTGTTTTTATCTATATGTATATATACGCTCTTTTTAATACCCTGAATAAAATTTAACTTTTTTGTTTTTGCAATTTCTTGAAAATAATCACATCTCTCTCTTAAAACTCTGCTTATATCTATATCTTCATCTTTTTTTTGCAGTTTGTGATTTAGTATAAGATATGTCAAATCTTGATAAATGTTGGAAATGGTTTTGGCTGCTATATTTATCCTTTTGATTTTTCGTAAATTTTTTTCACTGCAGCCTTTTTCATCTATGGTTTCAACATTTGCTAAAATTGCACTTACGGGAGTATTTAGCTCATGAGTGGTATCTTTGATAAACCTGTCCAAAAGCAAAAGAGTATCTCTCATGGGTTTTAAAAAAAGCTTCATTAAAAAATATCCGACTACAATAATAAGCACAAAGATAGGGATACCGTATAAAAAAACTTTTTTATAAAACTCTTTTAGCCATACTTTATCATCACTCTTTTCAAAAACAATGTATTTTGCACCCAAATAGTACTCTTCAGGCTCTTTTATAAAATGAATTTGCCCGTTTTTTTCATATAAAACTCTGTTTAAATTTGGCTTGACTCTTAAAAGTGAGAAAATCCTTACTTTATCACTGTCATATATGGCTGTTCTTATGTGAGAGTTATCGGTGGGATACATATGAGTTTTTGAAAAATTTCTATGGAGTTTTTTAAGTTTTACTATAAAACTTTTTGAATAATTTTGCAGTATTTCTCTATTTCTTTGGAGCATCAAATCTTTTTGGAAACTATAATACAAAAAAGCTATAAAGGATAAAATAATGATGGAAAAAAAGGCATACAATGACAAAAAAGCCAACAGGCTCTTTTTTTCACTTTGTAACAAACTTATATCCGAGTTTTTTAATACTCTCAATACTCTCTTTTCCCAGTATCTTTCTAAGATTTTTTATATAAGTTCTTAAAGCATTGTCACTATAGGTTTCATCATAATCCCACAATGTTTCATATATTTTTTCATGTGAAATTATCTGATTTTGATATTTTAAAAAAAGTCTTAAAAGTTTATCCTCTTTATTGTTTAGTATCACCTTTTCATCATCTTTTATCAATTCATTGCCGTCAAGATCATAGTAAATTCCATTCTTTATGGCAACCCTGTTTTCGTTTTTATGAAAAAAACTTCTTTTTAAAATAGTTTGGACTCTCAAAAGCAACTCTTTTAAAGCAAACGGTTTTCTTATATAATCATCACATCCGCTTTCATAGCCATCACTCAAATCATCAGTGGAGTTTAGAGATGTTATATATATCGCAGGAGTTTCATTGCCCTCAACTCTTATCTTTTTTAAAAGTTCAAACCCGTTAAGCCCGGGAACATTTACATCCAAAAGCAACAGGTCAAACTTTTGCTCATATATCTTTTCTTCAGCACTTATGCCGTCATATACACAAATGACTTCATACCCCTCGTCACACAGAAACTCCTCAACTGTTTCACTCAGGTTTATATCATCTTCAAGTAAAAGTATCTTATTTTTTGGCATTTTGTTTTTTTAAAAGTTCCAGATTTTTTATATATATTTGTTTCTCTTTGGCAGACATTTCAGGAATTCTGCTTTTTAATTCATTTAGTATTTTATTTTGATCTTTTTTTTCGATGGTATAATTCATTATAGCCAGAAGTTCCTGTGTACTCATAGCTCCAAAGTCAGCAGCAAACACACCCAGACAAAACAGTAAAACCAATAGTATCTTTGTCATTTTGAAACTCTCTAAATAAATTTAAAACTATCTAAAATCATACCAAAAAATTGTTTAAAAATCGTGAAAAAGTTATTATATGCCCAAAACCCTCATAGCACCCCGGACTATAGGCACCATAGAAGATTCAACCATTTTATTCATTCTAAGAGGATGTATCATCATTTTTATGGCCATATTGTACGGATAATGTTGTGAAGCCATTTTGTTTATATTTTCAAGAAATTTATCATAAGCCTGTTTATCAAATTTTCCATCATGCATATTTTCATAAATTGCTCTAAATGCCATCTCGACATCTTCGGAATTGACCTCTTTTAACCGTTTTACAATAACCTGTAAGACTTTTTTTCTGGAAAGTTTTTCCTCTTTGTTGTACAAATTATAAAACTTATCAAAGTAGCTGTAGTGATGAACTTCATCTTTATAAATATTGTGTGCAAGTTTTTGAAGAACAGGCTCATCCAAAAGCAAAGCATAGTTTTCTATGGCACGGTAAAATGTAGAAGTACCGGTTTCCACTATCATTCTGGCAACCATCTCCAAGCCTTTTGAGGGCTGAAGAGCTTCAGGCTTGCAAAGAGGAAGATACAACTCTAAAAATCTTTCATATCCTTTTCCCCAGTCAAATTCACTCCAAACTTCATTTACATACTTTTTCAGTGATTTACCATGCTGTACTTCCTCTTTTTCCCAGTCGTTTTTAAGCCAGTTTACTATCTTGTCATTATCTTTGTAATATTCACACAAGTTATCAGCATAAGTTTTTGAAGTTATCTCTATAAAAGATGCTGTGCATACCATATAAAAAAGAAGTTCATCTTTTTTAACTTTTTCTTTGTTTATTGAGCTGTAATCAATATCTTCTTTATAGTTCCATTTTGGCATAATTCATTCCTACTTTATTCTCCAAAGAGAATGATATCATATGCATGTTTTTTCTCTACAAGACTTTTGTTGTTTTCTATTGTGCCTTGCTTTTTTAAAACAGCCAACTCATTTTTAAGTCTGTCAATCTCCTCTTCAAGCTCATCAATCTGCTCTTTAAACTGCAAAACTATATCAACTCCCGCAAGATTTACACCCAGGTCTCTTGTAAGTCTAAGTATCATTTTTATCTTGTCTATATCTTTTTGAGAATAAAGTCTCATCCTTCCTTCAGTTCTTGAAGGCTCTATAAGTCCTTCTCTTTCATACTGCCTTAATGTCTGAGGATGAATAGACAACACTTTTGCAACAACACTTATTAAGTATACCGGTTCTTCATATCCATGCATTTTCACTCTCCTTATTCAGGTAATTTTTCTTTCATCAATTTTACCAAATCTTCGTCCAATTCTTCAACTTTTGGTAAAATTATATTGGCTTTTAGGTACAAATCACCTTTGACGCCAGATTTTCTATCAACTACACCATACCCTTTGACTCTAAATTTTTGTCCTTGCTTTGTATTTTTTCCTACTTTTAGGGTTATCTCTTTGTAGTGTGTTTTAACTTTGACTTTTCCTCCAAACATTGCGGTTTTCAAAGATATATCAAAGTTTTTGTATAAGTCATTGCCTACTCTTTCATACTCATTGCTAGGGGCTACTTCAACTATAAGATAGAGATTGCCTCTTTTTCCGTTATAACTTTTTCCTTTCCCTTTTATCCGTAGTTTTTCTCCATTTTTTATACCGGCAGGTATCTTTACGCTAAAACTCTCTCCGTTATAGTTGATAGCATGAGTACCGCCAAGTACAGCTACATCAAAAGGTATGGTTATCTTAGCGGTTACATCAAGATCCGGCTCTCTTTGTCTTTGGTGCGTTCCAAATCCGCCGCCAAATCCCTCAAAACCTCCGCTACTAAAGCCTCCGAAACCGCCTCCGCCGAATATATTTCTAAGTATTTCATCAAGATCTGCCGCATTACCGTGTGATGAAGCAAAATCATGGAAATTTTGTCCGCCGAAGATATTATCTCCGTGCATATCATACTGTTTTCTTTTTTCAGGATCACTTAGTATCTCATAAGCTGCATTTATCTCTTTAAATTTCTCTTCCGCATCAGGACTTTTATTGATGTCTGGATGATACTTTCTAGCGAGGCGTCTATAGGCTTTTTTTATCTCATCTGCTGAAGCAGATTCACTAACTCCTAATGTTTCATATAGACTATTACTCACTTTTTACTCCTTAACTATTTCTTTGACCGTAATTATATCATAAAAGTTTAGTCTATGTCAATCAACCTAAATTTATTTTTTAACTCAAGAGGAAACAATTTCCCTACTCATCTAAATCCTAAATCCTAAAATCTA
>CAZMKH010000109.1:0-4743 GCA_964566455.1 uncultured Campylobacteraceae bacterium
TGACAGGCACTGCAGTCAAGCCTTTTATGGATAGACAATGTGTGATATGGCTTATTACTCATTTTGGTTAATTCAAATTTCTTACCATCAAGCTTCCTATAAAAACTTATACTATTTTTATCTTTTTGGACATTATACAAAGGGAAGTTAAATTTTTTAGTATAAGCTGTCATTTTAGGCTCAGGGATAGCTCCGTTTAAGTCGGCTAAAATTTTAGCCAAAGCATTTGCCTTTTTAAAAGTCGGTTTATGGCAATCTTTACACTTTATATCTTCAGCCTCCTCCATATGAAAATGTTTTTTTCCATCTCCCATTACCCCTTTTTCAGTATGACAATCTATACAACTCATTTTAGCAATATTGTGATGAATATCATCAGGAAGTTTATAATAAAACCTTCTACCGTCACTCATCTTACAAGAAAAATGCCCATGCTTATATGGAGTCCCATACCCCTCACTTTCAAAAATCCCTTCATAAGAGAGACCTATACGATTTGAGCGATTGTGGCACTTTAGACAATTTTTAGTTGGAATTTTTGAACTATACTTTGCATGAGTATTGTCTTTGGTTTTAAAAACTCTATGACAGTCACTACATCCTCCTCCTCTTGCTATCTTTTTGTTTGTAAAGATTTTTTCATCTTGGTCTATATGGCAAGCAGCACATAGTTTTCTAAAGTGATTTTCTGCTAAAGAGATATTTCTATCAGTTTTTATATCTGATATACCTTTGGTTGAATTTAACTCTTTACTTTCACTCCATTGGTACTTCAAGACATTTAGTATCCCGCTTTGAGAATTCATTAAAGATTGGCTCACTCTTTTTATGATATTTTTATGGCATTTTATACAAAATATTTGGGCATGTTCTATTCTTGCAGGATTTAAAACCATACTTCTATGGGCATCTATTTTATTTGTAGCATATTTATTGCCCCCATGGCAAGTTGCACAACCAAATACCTCTTTTGGATGAGCATGATCCATATCACTCATAGAGTTATGACAACTTATACATTGATCAGGCTTTGTTATCTTTAGAGAGGCTTTCGGTCTATAAAAAAAGATGGCAAACATTAAAAGTAATATCGAAAATAGAGCCAATAAAAATAAAATATTTTTATACTTCATAAGCTAAAAACCGATATATAACTATAAGCTAAAAGCCAAAAAGTAAGTAAAAACTTAACTATAGTTTTTTTCTTTGTATAATAGTGTAAAACCAACAAAATAAACGGAATAAAAAGTATCATATTTACAAAAAACGGTGAAAATGAGTTAGAGAGTAGATTTTCAGCACCCATAAAAAACCATGGGCTCTCTAAATTTTTAACTTTAGCACTCAAAACTATATCTTTTGGCATAGTAAAAATCATCATAGCCAATATGCTTATACCTATAGCGATACTAAAATATAGAGCTTTGATTTGAAAAAATTTTATATGTTTATATATAGCATAAGTTAAAAAAAGAGGTAAAAAGAGTATATGCCAGATAAAAAATTTGTAGTAAAAAACTGTATTATCTTTAATCAATGGTAAAAAAGTTTTTAGTACAGGAGTATCTTTGATAAGGTTGAAGGCTACTTGAGCAGCCGCACTTGCACTCAAGTCTCCCTTTAGTACAAAACCGCTAAACATTAAAATAATTACTAAAATAACCCCCGCAATAGAGTAATTCCAAGAAAAACTATCTATATTTATCTTTTTTTTAGAAAGCTCTATTGCTATATGAAATAGTAAAAAAATAGTAAATGTCTCAGAGCTAAAGTAGTGAAGTTTTCTAAAAAATAGACCAAACGGTATCAGATAAGAGATCTTTTGAACACTTTCAAAGGCATATGAAGGGTGATATGCAAATATCACAATAAAACCGCTTAGAGTTGCAACAAAAAATAACCCAAGAGTTATAAAAGATATAGTTTTACTCATAAAATTACCCTATAAAAAGTGTTTGGTTTTTTATCTTAAAGGGTATTTTATCCAAATTTCTTTTTGCGGGTCCTTTTATCCTCTTTCCATCCATTGTAAAGTGGCTATGATGGCAAGGACAGATAAACTCTTTTTTATCTTCATAGTAGTTTAAGATACACCCCATATGAGTACAATGTGCATCCAAAACTTTTATACTATTTTCTTTTTTATAGATAAAAACATCATGTTTTTTTATCTTTGTAATTCCATCTTTTATATTTTTTAATGAGATTTGAAACTCTTTTTCAATATCTACAGAAAAAAATATAAATTTACTAGCAGGATAAGCAAAAACTCCTGCCATTGTATATGGCAAGAGTTTTAAAAATTTTCTTCTATCTTTATCATTTAACATTTGTTAAATTAACAACCTTCAAATTGTGCTCCAGCTTCAGCCTTTGGTTTATTTGCACTTGTTGACTCCTCTATAAAAGTATCAAAGTCCTCTATATCACCATTGTCAGCTAACTTTTGGATAATATCATTATAATTTGCCCAAGCAGCCTTTTCCCAAGGATTTGCTTGTACTGCTTTTTGTGCATACACTCTTGCTAAAGGAAGATTGTCTGCTTCAACTTCGGCTCTTGAAAGTTTTATATAGTGGGTGCAAAGTGTTTTATTCATACTATAATCTTGCCTATTTTGAGCACTTAGGCTAATGCCCAATAAGCCCAACAATAGCCCTAAACCTACAAATCCTATGATAAGTTTTTTTATCTTCATCTCTTCTCCTAATAATTTACTGTGACATAGTAAACATTTGGTGATGTTCCCTCGTCCTCTTTGAGTCTAACTATGTTAGTAGCATCTCTTAATAGTTTTGCAACATTACTGTTTGGATCGCTAATATCACCAAAATTTCTCGACTCTCCTACACAAGTTGTTACACAAGCAGGATCTAGCCCTACACTAGTTCTTGGCAAACAGAAAGTACATTTATCGACCGTTTGCTCCTCTTCATTATAGTATCTTGCATCATATGGACATGCCACCATACAAGCTTTGCAACCTATACACATATCCGGCTCAACTAAAACTATGCCGTCTTCATCTCTTTTGAAACTAGCTCCTGTCGGACATACATCAACACAAGGTGCATTATCACAATGGTTGCAAAGTGTAGGCAAAAATCCAATGGTTGGATTGCCATGTATATCTTCACCCTCTACTTCAAAAACTTTTGTTCTATAAGCCTCTTTCATAGCCGGTACATCCCAGTCGGTCTTACAAGCTACATAGCAAGCATCACAACCTATACACCTATCTCCTACGATAACCATTGCAAGGTTTTTCTCTTTTTTTAATTTCTTATTTATCAAACTCATATCAAGCCTTTACAACTTTTACAAAACCGTTATGAAATGCTGCGGCACCACTGATAGGATCTACACCATCACTTATAAACCAATTCTCTTTAGTCCCCTTTTCATATCCTCTGCTCCAAGCTTTTGTAGTGTGCCCAAAGCCATGATGGATAAAAACAGTTCCCTCTTTGATTCTTTTAGTAATCTTTAACTTTTCACTATGGTCTGACTTGTGTCCTGTTTTAGCATTTACCAAAAATACCTCATCACCTTCTTTTAACCCCATCTTTTTAGCATCTTTTGGATTCATCCAAACAGGTGTATCATCTTGAAGTTCAAGAAGTATCCAATTGTTTTGACTTCTTGCATGCGAGTGGTGAGGAGTCCTTCCAAAGAGCATTCTAAATTCACCCTCTTTTGGTTTTGGCACATCTTTAAAGATAGGCATCGGTGCAAATTCATCACCTTTTTCTTTATATAACTCTTCAAGTTCAGGAACATAAAGCTGTACTTTTCCTGTTTTAGTAGCAAACACAGGAGTTGAACCGCTTGCAAGAGGATATGGATCTACATCTTCAAAAAGCAATGCCCCATCTTTTTCAAGTTTTTCTTTTTGCTCATCTGAGAGAGTTTCCAAAAGTGCTTCTATTTGGTGCTTTGGAGAGTGTTCAAACCACTTTTGCAGCCCAAATTTTTCAGCTATACCTTTACATATCTCATAGCAACCCTTAGTATCATAGATAGGTTTTATAGCTGCTCTTCTAAGTGCTATAAAAGGAATCTTATCTTTTTGGATATATGGTGCATCATCTCTTTCAAGATAGGTTGACTCAGGAAAAATTACATCAGCATACATTACGGTATCGCTAAATTGTGTATCTATGGCAATGATAAGATCTAAATTATCCATCGCTTTGTATAAATCATTTACACCAATACTTGAGTGACATAAAGGATTTGTCCCATAGAGTAGCCAAGCTTTTATAGGGTATGGTTTTTGTTTTAGAGTTGCCTCATATATTCCGTTTGTTCTACCAAGACTTGGCGGAGCAAATGGATACATTTCTCCTTCTCCCACACCATCAGCTCTTCTTGCTTTTGGCATTGGAGGATGTTTATGCTTAGGAAGCTCTAAAGGTATCTTAGATCTTACAAAAATACCGCCCGGCACTCCCCAGCTGCCCATAAGAGCATTTAGTATAGCTATAGCTCTTACTGTTTGGGTATCATTTCCATATCTTGTCATCCTTCTAGGAGGAATGGCTACAACATTTGGAGCATCTTTTGCAAATTCCCAAGCAATCCTCTCTATAGTTTTTTCATCAATGCCTGTAATTTTACTGGTCCATTTTGGAGTATACTTTTTTATATGTTTTGCAAGTTCATTATATCCATAGCAATACTTTCTAACAAAATCCATATTTGCTAAATTGTCTCTTATGATAACATGAATAAATCCAAGAG
>CAZMKH010000110.1:0-4734 GCA_964566455.1 uncultured Campylobacteraceae bacterium
GGAATAGGTGAGGCAGTAGCCAAAATGCTGGCTCAAATGGGTGTAAATGTCATACTTCACGGAAGAAACCAGGAAAAACTAGACCACCTCAAAAACAAACTCCAACGAGATTACAACAAGATAGAAACAGTATGTTTTGATGTGACAGATAAAAATGAATGCCTGAAATATACTCAAGCACTACTTGAAAATTTTGAGATAGACATCCTTATAAATTCTGCAGGACTTGCAGTGGGTTTTGACAGATTTGATGAAGCTGATATAGAAGATTTTGAAGAGATGATTGATGCCAATATCAAAGGTCTTTTATATGTTACAAGAACAATAGCTCCGCAAATGAGAAAAAGAAACAAAGGACATATAGTAAACCTGGGCAGTATTGCCGGCATAATGGGATATCCAAAAGGTAATGTTTACTGTGCCACAAAAGCTGCTGTGGGGATGCTGAGTGATACTCTAAATATAGACTTTGCAGGAACAAACATAAGAGTATCCTGTGTGGAGCCCGGTGCAGTTGAGACCAATTTTTCAAATGTTAGATTTAAGGGTGATGAACAGCAGGCCAAAAAAGTTTATGAGGGTTATAAACCTTTAAGTGCGGAAGATATAGCCTATCTTATTATATATATCCTAAATGTACCGGACCATGTCAATATCCAACATGCTCTTATAATGCCAACCGCACAGAGAAATCCTTATGTTTTAAGCAGGGATACAGAATGAAAAAGTTGATTCTTATCATAGGCTTGGCAGTTTTTTCCTATGCAGGCTGGAGCAGCATATTTGACAGCTTCACCAAAAGCACTTCGTCAAACCCTGCATCCATAACATCAAATGACAGAATATCTGCTATAAAAGAAGCTTTGCAAAACGGAACAAAATATGCCATATCAAATCTGTCAAAACAAAACGGCTTTTTATCCAACCAACATGTAAAAATCCCGCTGCCGGCTTCACTGCAAAAAGCTGCAGATATAGTAAAAAAATATGGTGGCAAACAATATGTGGATAACTTTGAAGCTGCCATCAATCATGCGGCAGAAAAAGCTGTACCTCAAACTTATGAGATTTTTCAAAACAGTATAAAAAATATGAGTATTGAAGATGCAAAAAAGCTTTTAAAAGGCGGTAACGGAAGTATAACCAATTTTTTCAGAGAGAAAAATTCCAAACAGCTTTATGAAAAGATTTATCCCATAGTCAAAAACAGTATTAGAAATATAAATGTTATGAGTTATTACGAAACATTCAAAGGATATTATCAAAAATATATGCCAAAGATTGACTTGGGGGCTCAAACAAACTCCATACTCGGAACTGTTATGAGCATTGCAAAACAAACAGGAGCAAAAAAATATATGATAGATTTGAGTGAAAAAAGTCTTGATGATTATGTAACCAAAAAAAGTATAGACGGTTTGTTTTATATGATAGCTCAGGAAGAAAACAAGATAAGGAAAAATCCTTTGGCTTATTCAACCGGCATAGTTAAAAAAGTATTTACTAAATATATGCAAAAGTAGGGTTACCCCTACTTTTGCATTTTACTTGATAGCTATCTCTTTTACCTCTTTGGCTTCTTGTTTGACTTTTGGAATAGTGATGTTCAAAACACCGTTTTCGTTTTTGGCATCGATTTTATCAACATCTACATTTTCAGGCAATGAAAAAGTTCTCATAAATTTTCCATAGCTTGATTCTATCTTGTAATAATCCTCTTTTTTAACTTCATCTTTAAACTTTCTTTCACCTGAGATAGTTAACGTTCTGTTTTCCGGATCGATGTTTACTTTGATATCTTTTTTATCAATGCCTGGAAGGTCAACTTCTACAATATATGCTTTATCATCTTCTCTTGTGTTGACAGTCGGAACAAAAGCATTGACCCCCTCTTTGTCATTTTTAACGGCTGGAACATCAACTGCTCCCAAAAGTCTTCTTTCCAAGTCTCTAATTTCGGCAAAAGGATCAAATCTAGTCAATAGCATTTTACACCTCCTACAAAAATTTATGTAATTATACCAAGTTGATACTATCTTTGTCAAGTATATTTCATAAATTTTGGAAGATTATATAAAATTTTTCTCTAAACTTTATCCGACAATCATTCACTCATCATAAAGTCCACTGCTTAGATATCTCTCTCCTGTATCACAAAGTATTGTAACTATCACTTTACCTCTGTTTTCTTCTCTTTTTGCAACTAAAGATGCTGCATATATATTTGCTCCTGAAGATATTCCTACAAGAAGTCCCTCTTTTTTTGCTGTTTCTCTGGCAGTTTGCAAAGCTTTTTCATCCGCAACTTCTATGACTTCATCATATATGTGTGTATTTAATATCTTAGGCACAAACCCCGCACCTATGCCTTGAATCTTGTGAGGACCAGGTTTTCCTCCACTTAGCACCGGTGATGAGACAGGCTCAACCGCTATAACTTTTATATTTTCATTATATCCTTTTAAAACTTCACCACATCCGCTCAAAGTTCCTCCGGTACCTACAGCTGCAACAAGTATATCCACTTTACCTGCAGTATCCTGCCAAATCTCCTGAGCTGTCGTTTTTCTGTGAATATCAGGATTTGCCTCATTTTCAAATTGGCTTGGTATAAAACTCTTTTCTTTCTTTTTTGAAAGCTCTAACGCTTTATCAATTGCACCTTTCATACCAAGCTCGGGTTTTGTCAGTACCAACTCCGCTCCAAGACCTTTTAAAAGCTTTCTTCTTTCCAAACTCATAGAGCTTGGCATGGTAAGTATAAGTTTGATGCCCAAACTTGCACAAACCGAAGCCAATGCGATACCTGTATTGCCGCTGGTTGATTCTATAACAACTGTATCTTTGTCAATCTTTCCCTGTTCAAGTGCGGTTTTTATCATATTAGCACCTATTCTGTCTTTGACTGAGTGTGTAGGGTTTAAAAATTCACATTTTCCCAAAACTGTGACACCTGTTTGGTTGCTTATGTTTTGTAATAAAACAAGTGGCGTATTTCCTATAAGTTCGGTCACATTTTTTGCATATTTCATGATAATCCTTTAAATTATATAATGCAAATTTTCATTATATTTTTTTTGGTATTTTTCCAAGCCGCTGAGTGTACACTCTAACAGCATCTCCATCTTCTCTTGAATCTCTTCAAAAAAAAGATTGGTTACGGGGTTTTTTACAACTGTATCAACAACTTTAATATCACCCTCAAGAACTTCTATGATATCTTTAAGTACAATTTCATCTGCAGACTTTGCCAAAAGATAACCGCCTCTGCTGCCTCTGATACTTTTTACAAAACCTGCTTTTTTTAATTTTGCAAGTATCTGCTCGAGATAGTTTTGAGGAATTTCCTGCTCTTTTGCAATATCTTTTATCTGTAACGGCTTGTTATCTTTCACTTTTGAGAGCATCTGCATAGCCGCAAGCCCATAAACGCCTTTTGATGAAATAAATGCCATTAACTTAAAGCCTGTTTTAAATCTTCTATCAAATCTGCAGGATCTTCAAGACCTATACTGAGCCTTATAAGCTCCGGTGATATGCCTGCACTTTTTAGCTCCTCATTTGAAAGCTGCTGATGGGTTGTGCTTGCGGGGTGAGTTATGATAGATTTACTATCTCCTATATTTACTACTATGGAAAATATCTTAGTACTATTTAAAATCTTCTTGGCTTTTTCAAAATCTTCCACTTCAAAGCTTAAAAGTCCGCTGCTGAGTCCATCTTTGAAGTAGGTTTGTGCTTTTTTGTAGCCTTCATCATTTTCAAGCCCCGGATAAGAGACTTTTTTCACCTTTGGATGCTCTTTCAAAAATTTTGCCACTTCAAGAGCATTTTGTGAATGTTTTTTCATCCTGATACTTAAAGTCTCAAGTCCCTGCAATAAAAGCCAGGAGTTAAAAGGACTCGGGGCAGTTCCTATATCTCTTACAAGAGCAAGCCTGACTCTGAGTGTAAAAGGCGGCAGTCCGGTTTTTGAATAAACAAGTCCGTGGTAGCTCTCATCAGGCTCATTAAAATGATAATATCTCGGATTGTCCGATATTAGTTCATTCAAGCCCTCTCTTTCTACTATGATACCTCCAAGAGCTGTTCCTTGACCTGTTGTATACTTGCTGGTACTGTGCACTACAACATCGACTCCCCATTTTATTGGATTGAAAAGTGCGGCACTTGCTACGGTATTGTCACAAATGGTTAAAACATTGTGTTTTTTGGCAATATTTACAATCTTTTCAATATCAGGGATACTTATCTGAGGATTGGAAAGAGATTCAAAAAGTATCAATTTTGTTTTTTCATCAATCAACTCTTCCAAATCTTTTGCATCATCACTGCTGAATATCTTAGCCTTTATACCAAATCTTTTAAGCGTATGAGTACAAAGCGTAACAGTACCACCATATAGTTTATCAGAAATGATGATATTATCTCCTGCTTCGGCTACGTTTATGATACTGTCAAATATGGCTGACATTCCACTTGAAGTTGCCACTGCAGCCGCTCCGCCTTCCATCGCGGCAAATCTCTGCTCAAACACATCTGTAGTGGGGTTGTTAAGCCTTGTATAAATAGGACCGAAATCCCTCAAAGCAAACAGGTCTGCGGCATGTTCGCCACTTTTAAAAGCATAAGCCGTTGTTTGGTATATCGGTACACTCATAGTACCAAAACCATGAGTCTTATCATATCCTGCGTGTAAAGCAATGGTCTCTTTTTGCATTTTTTTCCTTTGTT
>CAZMKH010000111.1:0-4643 GCA_964566455.1 uncultured Campylobacteraceae bacterium
GCAAGTGAACTTTGTATATGAGCATTCCCGTAAAACCGGTCAGCATCAATGATACGGCTATCCAAACAGAAGAAAGAAGATAAGCAAACATTATAACCATTAAAACAATGGTTAGTACCAAAGGATCACTTATCATATTTAACTCTTTTTACTATAAAGGCTAAAACTGCAATACAAAATATCAAGATACCTACGGGCAATGCAAGCTGTGTAAGATATATGGGAGTTTCAGAAACTGTTTCACTTACCATGTCAAACTTGTAACTCTCTATTACCATTTTAACCGAAAAATAAAGTACAAATAAAAGAAGAACAAGAGTTATGGTGCCTGCAAATATATCTACTGCTCTTCTGCCTTTTGTGGGCAGTTTTGATGTAAGGATAGTTATCCTGATATGACCATCTTCTTTAAATGTATATCCAAGCCCGAAAAATACGGAAGCTAGATAAAAATATCCGCTGTATTCCCCTGCTATCATAGTAGATACATTGAAAAAAGACCTTGAAATTATCTCGGTAACTATTAAAACCGTAAGTGCTATAAATAAAAATGAAGAGAGATAAGCCCCAAAATTTTGGAGCTTATCACTAAATTTCAAAAAAGATTTCACCTCAAAATCTCCTTTTCAAGAAGCAAAGCTCCTTGAAAATTCCCCTCACTTTTAGGGCTCCCATAAAATTTCCAAATTTTATGGGATAAACTTGAGTTTTGCCTTCGGCAAGAGAAACTCTCATGGTTTTTGCTTTTGTTTGTGTTTTTGAAACATGAGTGTTTCATCTATTTTCTGTATTCCTTGAAGATTTTTTTGATCATTGGTGAAGCGTTATCTAAAAAGTTCTTTAGCATTTTATCTGCAATTTTATCAAGACTCTTTTTAAGTTCAGGTGTTTCATCCATTATCTTCATGCCATGTTCAGCCAAAGTTTTTAGTGCAATTGCATCCTCTTTTTTTGAAGCTTCCCATTGATACTTTTCCATCTCTTTGGCAGCTTTTAGTATAGCTTTTTGCTGAGCGGCACTTAAGCTGTTCCAGTAGTCAAGATTGATGGTAACCGCTTGTAAAGGATAAGCATAGTTTATCTTGGTAAAGTAGTTTAAAACTTCCCAAAATTTACCATCTTTTCCTGAAGCTGATGAAGTAACAACTGAGTTAACCAAACCTGTTCTAAGAGCTGAGTAAACTTCACCCCAGGCAAGAGCTACCGCATTACCGCCTGCCATATTGATAAAAGTTGCTGAGTTTTTGTCGTAAGTTCTTGTTTTCAAACCTTTAAAGTCAGCTATGCTTTTTATAGGCTTCTTGGTATAAAGTCCGCTTGGAGGCCAAGTGACTGCGTAAAGCAACTTTTGATTCCACTTTTTAAAGGTTTTATTGTAAGCAGGTTTTGATATCTGATAGAGTCTGTAGGCATCACTGTATGAATGAGCTATAAACGGAAGCGCTGATATACCAAAAACTTTTCCGCCGCCTGATGTAAAAGGTATAAACATATCAGTTAGTGCGACAGTTCCGTCTTTTACTGCTTTTAAAGGGTTTCCTTTGACAAGTGAACTTCCTGCATGAACAGTTATCTTTACGGTACCGTTTGTATATTTTTCAACCAATTTTGCGAATTTTACCGCTCCTTTTGTGTGAAAATTTGTTGCCGGATATTTGGCATTTAGATCCATTTTGACGACACTTGCCATAAGCCCTGCCGAAACTGCAGCTATAAGTAATGTCTTCTTTAGCATTTTAACTCCTTTATTTTTTAGTCGAGTGAGTATATCATATAAATTCTAAAATTGTTTTAAAATCATAAAAAATTTTATCAAAAATATAGTCTTAAAAAAGTCTTTTAGAAGATATAAAGCTATTTTTCTATACAATGGAATTTTTTAAAATATGCTAGAAAGTTGTAAAATGATGGATATGTTAGAGCAATACAGAAAACTCTTAGATTTGACTGCAGCAGTAACAAAAACTGATAAGAGCGGTAAAATTATATATGCTAATGATCAATTTTGTGAAATTTCTGGATACTCTAGAGAGGAGCTTTTAGGGCAAAACCATCGTATTGTTAAACATCCGGATATTAACCCCGCATTTCATAGAGAATTATGGAGAACGATAACTTCAAAAAAGATTTGGACAGGCATGATGAAAAATCGTACTAAAGATGGTAAAACATACTATATAAAATCCATTATAATACCTGTTTTGAACGAAGATGGAAAAATTGTAGAGTATATGTCTTCAGGGGTTGATATAACTAAATTTGTTGAGAGAACCAAGGTTATACGACAACAGTCTATAGATATGTTAACAAGAGTTAAAAATATGACCTCTTTGCTTTATGAATTATCTTTGCAAAAGTCAAAAGTAACTTTAATTTTGATAAATATAGAGGGTTTCTCAGATATAAATGATTTCTATGGGTTTGATAGAGGTAACAATCTATTAATAGAATTTGCAAAAGAACTAAAGCATAGATTTTCAAATGTTTACAGAATAAGCGGTGATGAGTTTGCTATACTTTACACTCATGAATTTAATGATAAAATTAGAGAACAAGTATATAGTACTATAAATGAACTTGAACAAAAAGAGTTTAATATGTCAGATGATACAATTACACTACTTCTCTCTTGCGGTGTGGCTTATGGTGCTACTTATGAGGTTTACAAACAGGCTCATATTGCTTTAAAAAATAATAAATACACAAATATTATCGCAACTATATATAATGAAACTCCAGAATTGTCAAAAAGAATAAGTAAAAATATTCAAATGGTCTCCAAAATAAAAAATGCTTTAAAAGAGGATAAATTTAAGGCGGTATATCAAGGAATATTGGATAACAGTTTAAACAAAATAACAAAATACGAATCACTTATTAGAATGGAAGATAATGGAGAGCTTCTTTCGCCATTCTTTTTTTTAGAGTATGCGAAAAAGGCTAAAATGTATACAAAATTAACTAAAATAATGATCAAAAAAGCCTTTGATAAATTTAAAGAAAAAAATTGTGAATTTTCTATAAATTTTACCTTTGAAGATATTAAAAACCAAAATGTAGTAAATAAGCTTATAGAGTGTATAAAAAAATATCAATGTGGCAATAGAGTTATAATAGAATTAGTTGAGTCAGAAAGTATAGAAGATTATGAATTAGTAGATAATTTTATAAAAAATGTAAGAGAGTATGGGTGTAAAATTGCTATAGATGACTTTGGTACGGGTTATTCAAATTTTAACTATTTGGTAGAATTAAATGTGGATTATGTCAAGATAGATGCCTCCTTGATCAAAGATATACACATAGATAATGCCAAAAGGACTATAGTTGAGAGTATTGTGCATTTTTCAAAAAATTTAGGTATAAAAACTATCGCTGAATTTGTTGATAAAAAAGAGGTATTTGAGATAGTAAAAGAGTTAGGGATTGATTATTCGCAAGGTTATCTCTTTGCAAAACCTACTAAAGAGATAGAATAAAGTGGACATTTTTATATCCAGCCACAAAACTAGTTAGAAAATTTTTTATAGAGATAATATATTTGACATCCAAGGCAATAGTTGAAAAACAGCTCAAGTGAACTGCAAAAGAGTAGAATGTAGGAAAAACCAAAAGATATATCCTTGTATCCCAAAAGAGAGCTAAGTGATATACAGATAGTAAAAAAGAGTCCAAAAAATGCCGCAAGCCTTTTTGGTGCCTGGTCAGTCATCTTTGTTTCTATGCGAAAAAATTTTTTGACTATTTTTGAAAGAAAAATTATATAGCTGTACTTTGGTTTTAAAAAAAGACGTATAAAAAAATCAACCGCAAGCAAAATCGGAAAAATCACCATAGATGAATATAAAAAAGCAATTACCCCTATAGTTATAAAAAAAGAGTTTATTCTTGCTATATTGGCATCTATATGTTTCAAAGATACAGGACAGGATTTTGTCATAAATTTTCCTTATATTAAAGTATAAATGAATTATAATCCTTTATTATTTAAAGTTTGTTTAGAGAGCCATATGAGTATTTATAAATATATAATTAATATTTTTTTTGATAAAATCTACTTTCAAATAAATTATCAGGAAAAAAAATTATGGATATCAGAGAGGAATTTTTAAAGTTTTTTGAGAGTAAAGGGCACAAGATATATCCCAGTGCACCTTTGGTACCGGATGATCCCACACTCTTGTTTGTCAATGCCGGAATGGTGCAGTTTAAGTCCATATTTACCGGTGAAATACCGACTCCTACTCCTCCAAGAGCAACATCATCCCAAACTTGTATAAGAGCAGGCGGAAAACATAACGACTTGGAAAATGTAGGATATACCAACAGACACCACACATTTTTTGAAATGCTTGGCAATTTCTCTTTTGGGGATTATTTTAAAGATAAAGCGATAGAGTATGCATGGGAGTTTGTAACTGAAGTTTTGAAACTTCCAAAAGAGAAACTTTGGGTAACAGTTCATGAAAGTGACGATGAAGCTGAAGAGTTATGGAAAAGATTTGTTGATAGTGAGCGGATTCTTAGATTTGGTGATAAAGATAACTTTTGGCAAATGGGAGATACCGGACCTTGCGGACCATGTAGTGAAATATTTTATGACCAGGGAGCTGAACATTTTAACTCTGAAGAGGATTATATGG
>CAZMKH010000112.1:0-4624 GCA_964566455.1 uncultured Campylobacteraceae bacterium
GAAAATGAAGTAGAGGAGCTTAAAGCAAAAGTAAAAAAGCTTGAAAATGAAAATGACAAACTCATAAAAGAGAAACTTGAGATACTTGAGCAGTCAAAAAAAGAGCTTGAAGAGATATTTGCCACAAGAGATGAACAACTAAAACAGATACTTCATCTGATGAATGAAAAATATGCTCTTCCAAAGATTCAAAGTGTTGAAGTAATCGACACCGGAGTCAAAGAGAATAAAGCCAAAAATATAGAGCTTAAAGATAAAAAGTCAAAATCAAAAAAAAGCAAAAAGAACAAATCCAAAAAGATAAAAAAGCAAAAAAAAGGCAAAAGATGAATATAGTTTTTTTAGATGCCAAAACTGTCGGAAACGATATATCCTTGGAAAATTTTAAAAAATTCGGCAATTTTATCTCTTATGAAACAACTCTAAAAAAAGATGATACATTAAAAAGAGTAAAAGATGCAGATATTATCATAACAAACAAAGTTGTTATAGATAAAGATGTTATAAATAGCAGCAAAAATCTAAAGCTTATTTGCGTTGCGGCAACCGGAATGAATAATATTGACTTAGAGTATGCAAAAGAAAAAAATATAGTGGTCAAAAATGTTGCGGGTTACTCTACCAAGTCGGTTACACAGCATACCTTTACACTGCTTTTTTATCTTTTGGGTCAAACTAAATATTATGACAATCTTGTAAAAGAGAAGAAATGGTGCGAGAGTGAAATATTTACCAACCTTGACAAGCCGTTTTGGGAAATTTCGGGTAAAACATGGGGTATTATAGGACTTGGAAATATCGGCAAAGAGGTTGCAAAGATAGCTGAATGTTTCGGGGCAAATATTATATACTACTCAACCAGCGGCAAAAACAGAGCTGAGAGTTACAAACAAGTTAGCCTTGATGAGCTTTTAGCAATAAGTGATATAATATCCATACATGCTCCGCTAAATGAAAAAACTAACAATCTGCTAACAAAAAATGAATTACTTAGTATGAAAGATGGTGCAATACTTCTCAATCTCGGCAGAGGCGGCATCATCAATGAAGATGATTTGGCTGAGCTTATTGATACAAAAGATATATATGTTGGACTTGATGTAACTAAAAGTGAGCCTTTACCAAAAAACTCACCACTTTTAAGTGCCAAAAAACAGGACAATATAGTAATCACCCCTCATATAGCTTGGTCAAGCAAAGAGGCTAGAAAAGTATTGGTAAATAAAATAGTAAAAAATATTGAAGACTTTTTGCAAAAAAATAAAACTTAAACTATAATTAATACAAGGAGAGACAATGGCAAAAGAACACAGTTTTGATATAAGTGCGGAAATTGATAAACAAGAGCTTAAAAATGCAATAGAGCAGGCAAAAAAGGAGATAACCAATAGATATGACTTCAAAGGTTTGACTGCCCAAATAGATTATAATGAAAAAAACAAACTCATAACTCTGCTTGCATCAAGTGACAACAAAGCAGATGCTATGAAAGATATACTATTATCCAAAGCTATCAAAAGAGGTATATCGCCTAAAGCCTTGAAAGAAACAAAAAGAGAGAGTGCAAGCGGAGGCAATATAAAAGTTTATATATCTATAACTGATACCATTTCAAGTGATGAAGCAAAAGTTATCACAAAAGAGATAAAATCTTTAAAACTAAAAGTTCAAGCTTCCATAAGAGGTGATGTAGTGCGAGTTACGGGCAAATCCATAGATGACCTGCAAACTTGCATAAAGGCTATAAAAGAGAAAGATTTAGACATTCCTTTAAATTTTATCAATCTAAAGTAATCTTTTGAAAGGAATAATGCCCATAGAAATACCGCCGACACCTACTAAAAAGTGTAAAATTACGGCAATAATAGTTACACTTTTACTACTAGGTTTACCTGCGGTAATGGCATTATATTTTTGGTTTGTGTTTGATAATATTTTAATAGCGTTTTTTTTATTTATATTTTTACAAATCGTATCAGGGGTTATTACATCAAAAATGAGAAGTGCCTCCATCCCTTTTGATCAGATAGATATAGACTACACTACTTATGAGATAGCAAAATGGTATTTTTGCCCGAAAGGAGAAAACCCTTCGGACAAAAAAATGTTAATGAGTACTTAAATAAGCATGTATACTTTTTGCTGCTCTTTTACCTTCTCCTAAGGCTTTTATGACAGTGGCTGCTCCACTGGCAGCATCACCGCCTGCAAAAGTTCCCTCAACACTTGTCATCATATTTTCATCTACTATGATAACTCCTCTTTCATCTCTTTTAATTTCAGGGGCTCTGTCTAGAAAAAGTCTGTTTGGAACGGTACCCAACGCTTCGATGACAGTATCAACACCCATATAAAATGTACTACCCTCTATAGGAGTTGGATGTAGTTTACCGTTTTCATCTTCTACCAATTCCATTCTGACAAGTTCCATATAGTCAATAAATCCGTCATCATTTCCATGAAATCTAACAGGATTTACCAACTCATGAAATATAATACCCTCTTCAAGTGCATGCTCCAACTCCTCTTTTCTGGCAGGTGCATGCTCTTTGGTTCTTCTGTAGATGATATGAACTTCTTCGGCCCCTAGTCTCAAAGCAGTCCTGGCTGCATCCATTGCAACATTTCCTGCACCAATGACTGCAACTTTTTTACCTACATCTATAGGCGTATCCCATTCAGGGAATTTATATGCTTTCATCAGATTTGCTCTTATTAGAAACTCATTTGATGAATATACACCGTCTAATGGATTTTCACCCTGAATTCCCATAAACTTTGGAGCTCCTGCACCCATAGCCAAAAATACTGCATCATTTTGGGAAACAAGCTCATAATAATATATATTTTGTCCCACGGTATGGTTGAGTACTATCTTGACACCCATATCTTCAAGTTTTTTTACTTCTTGGTCAACTATATCTTTTGGGAGACGAAATTCTGGTATACCATACTGCAAAACTCCTCCGGCTTTATGAAGAGTTTCATAAATGGTAACGGCATATCCATATTTTCTACACTCTGCCGCACATGCAAGTCCCGCCGGACCAGAGCCGACTATAGCAACATGCTTATCTTCATTGTTTGCTATAACTTTGTCAACTTCTACCTGATGAGTTCTTCCCCAGTCAGCTATAAAAGCTTCAAGTTTTCCTATGGCGACAGGCTGGTCAAATTTTTCAAGTATACATGCACCTTCACACTGTTTTTCCTGTGGACAGACTCTGCCTGAGCATGCAGGGAAAAAATTATCCTCTTTCACCAAAAGATATGCCTCTTCAAATTTGCCTTGAGATATAAGCAGATTCATCTCTTTTATACCTATATTGACCGGACATGCAGGCTCACATTTTGGTTTTTTGCACTGTATGCACCTTGCTGCTTCCTCCATAGCCTCCTCTTCACTATATCCGAAAGGAACTGATTTGAAGTTTTTTATTCTTTGAAGCGGCGGCTGCTCTTTCATCGGGATTCTAGGTTTTATTTTTGGCATCTTCCACATCCTCCTTTGTGAGCTTCATAATACTCAAGAGCAATTTTTTCCTCTTTTTTAAACATTGCGTATCTTTTCATTGCTCTATTCCAGTTGACTTTTCTGCTGTCAAACATTGGTCCGTCAACACAAGCCAGTTTCATTTGTCCGTCTATGTATATCCTGCATGCTCCACACATTCCAGAACCATCCACCATCATTTGTCTAGTTGTGAAAAGATTGTCTATATTATTGATTGCAAGTAGTGTCGATACCGCTTTCATGGTAGGTAATTTCCCTCCACCGAAAACAAAGTCTATATGAACTTTGTTGTCAATCAGTTTTTTCAGTTCCTCGACATAGCTGCCTTTGAGCCCGTAACTACCATCTTCAGTGGTAATAAAATGCCTGTGAGCATATTGACTTGCAAGATACTCTTCAGGGTATATTTCATCTTTACTTGGAAAAGTTTGGATGGATATGATTTCATTTCCTTCTATTTTACTGAGGGCTTCACATATTGCAAAGTTTTCCGCATGGCCACAAACGGCATCTGATACTACTACTACAGTACCGTATTTTTTTTCTTCAATACCATGCCCCAACGGTCCTATAACATTTTCAAAGCTGGTAAGACCGTCTCTTAGTTCCCTTGAAGTTTTTCCAAGCTTCCTTATAAACATACTTATCTTGCCATCTCTGACTTTTTGGATGGACATAGGTATCCTCTCGCCCTCTTTTCTGGTCATTAACATGACAAACTGTCCCGGATGAAACCTTTCGGCAACCTCGGGAGCCTCAACATCCACAAAAAAGTCTATCGAATCCAAGTCGAGCATTTTCGTGATCTTAAATGACATCTTTTCCTCCTTTTTTTGTACCCTCACCCATAAACCTAACACAATTTTAGCACTATCAAAATTAATTATTTCTTTAATTATATAAAATAATAATAATATTTTATATAACTTTAATATTTATACATAGTTATTAAATTTAGTGTGTAAAGAATGTCTATATATAAAGCAGGGAGGATTGTCTATAAATATATGAGAGGAAAAAATGAAATATGGCGGGCAGAGGGGGATTCGAACCCCCGGTAGGTTTCCCTACGGCCGCGTTCCAGGCGACTGGATTAAACCAGCTCTCCCA
>CAZMKH010000113.1:0-4573 GCA_964566455.1 uncultured Campylobacteraceae bacterium
AACAAAAGTTATCCGGTCAAATCTTCGCTCAAATATTGAGTATGTTGATGACATTACAACAAATATAAGCTCACTTTTGAGAAAAAATATAAATGGTGACCTGTACGAATACTTTAAAAAGCATCCCAAAGAGATAAAAAAGTATGAAACATATCTGCAACTTTTCATCACCAAAAGATACAAATATGTCTATTTGCTGGAAAAAAATCCAAAAAAACAAAACGGCTACAGGTTTATTTTGGACGGCACTTTGGATAAAAAAGAAAAAAGTGAATTTTCCGAGCCTTATGAACCTCTTGAGATAAACAAATGGAATGAGGTATACCAGACAAAACAACCGGTATATTTTACACACAGCAGACTCAAAAATTTGTGGATGACATATCTAAAACCTGTACTGGTAAACGGAAAAGTTGATGCTATACTTGTTGTAGATTTTTCTATGAAATACCATAATATCATAGTGTCCGTTATGAAGGAGCTTGATACAACTTATGAGTTGAGCCTTGTAGTATTTATAGCTATATTTTTTATCATTATATTGTTTTCCGTGCTGGATATAAAAAGAGAAAATGAAAAAGATGAGGCATTACAGAAAGTAGAAAAGATAAATATTGAACTTGAAGAGAAGATAAAAAATGCCGTTGAAGAAAACAGAAAGAAAGACCAGGCTATGTTCCAGCAATCCCGCCTTGCCCAAATGGGAGAGATGTTAAGTATGATAGCCCATCAGTGGAGACAGCCTCTTTCGGCTATCAGCTCAACCGCATCATCTTTAAAACTGAAAGCTACATTGAATAAAATTGACAAAGATATTGTGATAAAAAAAAGTGATGATATCATAAACTATTCCAGGCATTTAAGCTCTACCATAGATGACTTTAGAAGCTTTTTTAAAGCCAATAAAATAAAAAACCAGACTGATTTAAACGAAGTAGTAGAGTCAGTTTTAAATATCGTCTCTCACTCCTTGGAAAATCAAGGAATCGCACTTGAAACCGAGCTTCTTTACAGTAAAACCTTTTTGTCATACCCCAGTGAAATAAAACAGGTACTTTTAAATCTAGTAAAAAATGCCGAGGACGCACTGATGGATAAAAATATAAAAAAACCGAAAATTTGTATAAAAACATATGAAAAAAACGGTGTACCCTTTTTGGAAGTTTTGGATAATGCCGGAGGCGTACCCGAAAGCATAAAAGAGAAGATTTTTGACCCATATTTTTCAACAAAAACAAAAAAAGACGGAACCGGGCTAGGTCTTTATATGAGTAAAATTATCGTTGAAGAGCACTGTGGCGGTAAGATAGAAGTTGAAAACAAAAATGACGGTGCGCTTTTTAGAGTAATATTTGGAGGTTAAAGTGTATAAGTGTGATATAGAATCAGTGGTAGAATTTTTTTTAAATACCAAACTGCTGTATGTGGAAGACAATAAAGAAGCAAGAGAGGCCACTCTTGGAATACTTGAAGAATTTTTTGGTGATATCCTTGTTGCAACTGACGGCCAAGAGGGTTATGAAAAATTTATTGAAAACCATGATGAGATAGATTTAATCATAACAGATATAAATATGCCCAATATGAACGGTATAGAAATGCTTGAAAAGATAAAAGAAAGTGGCTTTAAAAAACCGCCTGTCCTTGTTTTGTCCGCACACAATGAAGTAAATTATTTTATAGAAAGCATAAAAGTCGGAATAAACGGCTATCTTTTAAAACCAATTGATATAGAGCAGTTTGTAGCATCTTTATGTCAAATATCACAAACTATAAAATTGAGTAGAGAGTTACAAAAGAAAACTTTACTACTTGAGCAGTATCAGCATATAGTAGACCAGTCTTCTATCATATCAAAAACTGACCCGAGAGGAATAATAACTTATGTAAATGATCAATTTTGTCAAATTTCAAAATATTCAAAAGATGAATTGTTGGGTAAAAACCATAATATCGTAAGACACCCTGATGTTCCCAAAGAAGTCTTTAAAGAATTTTGGCATACCATAAAACAGAAAAAGAGTATATGGCAGGGTATTATCAAAAACAGAGCAAAAGACGGCAGTTTCTACTATGTCCATGCCACTGTGGGTCCCATTCTTGATCACAAGGGTAATATTCAGGAGTATATAGCTTTAAGAAATGTCATAACTGATGTGATGGATCCGAAAAAGAGGCTTCAGGATTTTATTGAGGATACAAAAAAGTATGTTATAGTATATTTCAAGATAGATGATTTTGAAGATTTTCAGTTTTATTATGGTTTAAAGCTTTCACGGCAAATAGATCAAGCTCTCAACAAAAGTATAGAAAGCAGTATTCCAAAAGAGGCCGACATTAAAGTATTTGAACTTGGTGAGGGAGAGTTGATTTTGGCTAAGGATTTGGAGAGTTGTGATAAAAATGATGAAGAGATAAAAGAATTTTTTAAAAATCTTCATAAAAAAATCAACAGTGAAAAATTGCATGTCGGTGATATAGGCTACGATATTACTCTCATGATGAGCCTGGCATATGGTGATAATGCTTTGGATGATGCAAAGTACGGCATTAAAGAAGCTATAAGAGAAAACAAACTTTTTGTACTTGCGAACGGTTTTTCAAAAATTGCACACAAAAAGGCTGAACAAAATTTAAATATCATAAAAATGGTAAAGAGTGCTCTTGGTGAAGACAGGGTAATTTCACTGTTTCAGCCTATAATTAACAACAAAACCAAAGAGATAGAAAAGTATGAGTCACTTGCCAGAATCATTAATGAAAACAATCAACTGGTTTCCCCGGCATATTTTTTAAATATCATAAAAAAAGGTATGTTTTATACAAGTCTTACCAGTAAGATACTAAGAAACTCTTTTACGGCTTTGGAAAAAACTTCAAAAGATATCACAATAAATCTTTCTGCGTATGATATAGAAAAAGAGCAGACAAGAAATGAAATATATCAATATCTTGATAAGTATCACGACCAATCACACAGACTTGTTTTTGAGCTTTTGGAGAGTGATGAGGTGGTTGATTTTAAAACTATAAAAGATTTTATCAAGCATTCAAAATCATACGGAGTCAAGATAGCTATAGATGATTTTGGAAGCGGATATTCCAATATGAAAAGACTTATTAAATATGACCCTGATATCATAAAAATTGACGGCAGCCTTATACAAAACCTGGAGTATGACAAAAAATCACTCTCTATCATAAAAAGTTTTTTATCCTTTGCAAAAGAGCAAAATATCCAAACTGTGGGAGAATTTGTGGAAAATGAAAATATTTACTTGATATTGAGAGATTTGGGAATGGATTATTCTCAGGGGTATTATTTTGGAAAACCAAAAAAAATAGAAGAGATAGAGTAGGAGCAATATATGGATAATAACAGAATTCTCATAGTTGAAGATTCTAAAATGATAAGCAATATCTTAAAAACCAAGCTTGAAGAGTTTGGATACAAGACAGATAGAAGCTTTACTCTAAAAGAGGCAAAAAACCTTATACAGGAAAATGAGTATATGCTGATACTGCTTGATTTGCATTTGCCTGACGGAGAGGGGTATGAGTTAATAGATGATATTCATGATATAACAAATACCAAAGTTATAGTTCTTACTTCCATAAATGAAGAACAGCTAAGAGAAGAGCTCTTTAGATACGGGATACTTGACTACATCATAAAAGATAAAAATTTTATATACTCAATTTATGAGATACACAAAACCCTTCAAAGAGTCAAGATGCTCTCAAACAGAAAAATTCTTATTGTAGATGATTCATCTTTTATAATAAAGCAGGTAAAAACTGTATTGCATCCCAGAAATTATATAGTCCATGCCGCCAAAACAGCGCAGGAGGGATTTGAAGTTTTAAAAAATGAGAGTATTGACTTGATTGTTTTGGATATGGAGCTGCCTGATATGCACGGCCTTGAAGTTTTGGAGAAAATTAGAAAAAATATATCCTATATCAATATACCCATTATTGCACTTTCCGGAACATTAACCCATGATGTTATAAGAAAGATACTAAAAAGCGGAGGAAATGATTTTATAAGAAAGCCTTTTATAGTTGAAGAGTTTATTTTAAAGATTGACCTTTTGATAGAAAATGCACAAAAAGAAAAAAGCATACTTGATAAAGCCAAAATGCTAAATGAAGCAAACAGTGCTTTGGAGGAGAGGGTTTCAAAAACTGTCGCCAAACTAAGAGAAAAAGATATCATTATGTTTCAGCAGTCACGCCTTGCCCAAATGGGAGAGATGTTAAGTATGATAGCTCACCAGTGGAGACAACCGCTTAATGCCATAGCTTCAACTTCTACCTCTTTAAAACTAAAAGCAATGATAGGAAAAGCAAATAAAGATGTTATTATTGATGCTACAGACAGGATATCTTTTTATATCAAACATTTAAGCAGTACCATAGATGACTTTAGGGATTTTTTCAAACCGAAAAAGGAAAAACAAGAGACCAACCTTGATATATTGGTTGAGAGTGCACTCTTGATCGTCAAACCCTCTTTGGATGACAAAAAGATAAAAGTTATAACCGAGCTAAACTCCCACACTACCTTTGT
>CAZMKH010000114.1:0-4548 GCA_964566455.1 uncultured Campylobacteraceae bacterium
CCTACAGTAGGTAAAAAATCAGCCCTCAGATATGCTTATCATATGGTGTTAAAAGACTCTTTTTCAGCACTTAAGATTGCCAATGCCATTCAGGAAGCTGTATCATCCATAAAAGAGTGCCAAAGGTGTGGAGCTTTAAGTGAAGATGAGGTGTGCTCAATTTGTGCTGATGAATTAAGAGATGAAACAAAGTTATGTATAGTCGAAAATGCCAAAGATATTTTTATACTTGAAGAGAGTACGGATTATGACGGAAAATATTTTGTACTAAAATCATTAGAAGAGTTGGATGTAAGCAAACTTGAAGAAGTTGTAAAAGAGGGTATCTGTGAAGTTATCTTTGCGCTTACTCCATCCATATCAAACGATGCCATTATTATATTCTTAGAAGATAAATTAAAAAATTATAACTTGAAATTTACCAAAATTGCCCAAGGGGTACCTACGGGGATAAATCTAGAAAATGTAGATACCCTTTCTTTGGCCAAAGCACTGGAACTCAGAGTAAAAGTTTAAAAGCTTGTCTCATACATTTTTCTATATCATTTTTTTTAAATTTGCCGTCAAAAAATATATCAAATGCAAGTACAGCTTGATACAAAAGCATATCTGAGCCGTCTTTGCATGGTTTTTTCAACTCTTTTGCCATTTTTAGAAACGGTGTTTGTTTGTTATATATGACATCCGCACAATATTTTGTATTTTTTATCAAATTTGTAAGTAGTTTTTTTTCAAGAGGTATACTGTTATCATTCAGTCCTGCTGAAGTGGTATTGATAATGATATCAAAATTACCTGCTTTAAAGGTATCCCAACTATAGGCTTCAAAGCCGTTTTTGATAAAATATTCAAGTCTTGGTTTGGATCTGTTTAGGATAGCACATTCAATACTGTTTGTTTTTAGTATGTTTGCTATGGCTTTTGCTGTACCTCCTGCTCCTAAAACAAGAGCAGAGTTTATACCTTTGAACTCTTTTATACTTTCAAAAAATCCGGGAGCGTCTGTATTGTAGCCAATAAGCTTGTCATCTTTTAAAACTACCGTATTGACAGCTTTTATATCATTTGCTATGCCTTTAACTATATCACACTGCCTAAAAGCATCTTCTTTAAATGGCACCGTTACATTTGCTCCGTCAAATCTGTTTTTTAAAAATGTATCTTTAAATTTGTCACCATCTTTTAAATGAGTTCTTGTGTAGCAGGCATCTATGTCAAGAGACTTGATGGTAAAATTGTGTAAAAGAGGAGAAATGGAGTGAGATACCGGATTTCCGAAAATCGTAAAAAGCTTACTCACTCAAATCATCCAGCGAACTCATAAGAGCTTGGAGTTTGTTTTGAACTTCAAGATACTCGAGCTCTTTTTTGCTGTCAGCCACTATGCCTGCACCTGCTTGAAAAACTATCTTTTCATCATCAAGATATGAAGTTCTTATCACGATACAGCTGTCCATATTGCCGTCAAAGCCAAAGTATCCTATAACCCCGCTATAGTATCCTCTTTTTAGTTTTTCATACTCAGCTATGAGCTCCATCGCTCTTATCTTTGGAGTTCCTGTCATTGTTCCTGCGGTAAATGTGGCTCGAAAAAGATCAAACATATCAAACTTTTTATCCAAAACTCCCTCGACATCGCTTACCATATGCATCACATGAGAATACTTTTCTACTCTCATCATATCTTTTACCTTGATGCTTCCGGGTTTTGCAACTTTGCCTACATCGTTTCTGCCAAGGTCTATAAGCATCAAGTGCTCGGCTTTTTCTTTTTCATCATTTAACATATCAAGCTCAAGCTCCAAGTCTTTTTCAAGACTTCCACCTCTTTTTCTGGTACCCGCAATCGGTCTTAAAAGTATATGCCCCTCTTTTAAAGCTACCATTACTTCAGGCGAACTTCCGACTATGGAAAAATTTTTATAATCAAGTAAATACATGTAAGGTGATGGATTTTTGCTTCTAAGGATTCTGTAAAAGCTTAATTTGTCAATGTTGGCATACTGGGTATATCTGTTTGATAAAACTATTTGAAAGATATCGCCGCTTTTTATCATCTCTTTGGAGTTTTCAACCATATTAAAAAACTGCTCTTTTGAAAATTCAAATTTACCTTTTGTTTTATCAATTTTACTCTTTTTTATATCAAAAGGCTTGTAAGGCTCAAAAAGTGCTTTTGTAATTTTTTCAAAATGTTTGGACCTGTCTTTTATCTCACTTATGATGGTAAGTTTGTTTGTTTTATGAGAAAATGCTATGGTAATTTTTGGTCTTATCAGTTCAAGATCCGGCATATGCAAGTCCTCTTTCAGGTTCGACATACTCTTTTTAAGTTTTGGCTCAAAAATTTTACCCATATCATATCCGATATAGCCGATAAAACCGTCAACAAAGCCGACATTTGCCTCTTTTGCCAGTTTTTTATATTTTTCCCGGTCAATATTTTGATAATATTTTTTTAAAAAATCAAGCGGATTCTCTTCTATCTCGGTTTTATTTCCTTCTTCATCTATGTAAAAACTTTTTTCACTTTCTCTTATAACTTTTTCTCTTGCACCGATTATGATAAAAGAGAAATTGCCTTCACTTGTGTTTATGGCACTTTCAAAAAGAAGGGTTATCTCATCAGGGTATATATCTTTTATCTTTTTATATATCGCAATAGGTGCCAACTGGTCAAAAAGCAGACTTTTAAACTCAACCATTTATCTACTTTATTACATATATAAAAGCAGCTTTGTTTATCGCTTTTTTGATTTTTGGCAGATTTGCTTTGGCGGTTTTCCTGTTTTTGTAAGGACCTATTAAAATCTTTGTGGCATTTTTTCCTGAAATTTTCAAATTGTACAGTTTGTAAGAATATCCTGCTTTTGAAATCTTTTGCAGATATTTTTTATCAGGTTTTGTTTTAAATGTTACACCTACCTGTATGTAAGCATTGCCTGGTGATACAGCTTTCTTAACAGGTTTTATACTTTTTTTGGCTTTTGCCAAAGCAGTTTTTACATTTTTTTGTTTTGGTTTTTGACCGGCTGTAGTTTTCGGTATATTTTTTTGAATATTTTGAACCGCTTTTTCTTTTGACTGCTCTTTATTTTTCAGTTTCTCAACCATAGCGTTAAAGTTATCTTTTGCAGCAGTACTGTTTTCTTCAATGATAGGAACTTGTTTAAACAATTCCTCTTTTTTCGGCTCGCTTTTGGCTGACGGTTCAGGAGGCAGAACTATATTGAAATGATTTTTTTTGACTTCCGGTTTGTTAAAGAGTTTCATACCTACAACTGCAAAGATAAATATAAGCACAAGTATAATGCTTAGTATTAAAATTTTCTTAACCTTTTTAGAGTTACCGCTATTTTTGTTGTCAAGTATGATATCACTCAATTCATTTTTCTCTTCCATTTTAAGCTCCTGTTTTTACATGTGTTTTGACCAAGATGAGCCTCTCTCTTTTTTATAAACTTCATAAGGCAGTACCAGTATATTGAATTCTCTCGGTATATTTGGGTCAGGAAATACTTTCCACTGTCTAGGCATTTTTTGTTGCAGTTTTGCTGAAAGCAGTTTGGCTAGCTGATATCCTTCATGCAATGTAGTATGACCTTTATGGACATAAAGGTGAAGATGACCCTCGGTTTTGCTTTTATAAGCTGTAAAGTTTATATATCCTTCTTCTCTCAGCATTAGCTGAGCTCTGTGCCAAAACCTCTCAGGGTCTCTTCCATTGTAGTCAAATACAATATTTTCAACTATATCTCTATCAGATATCAAAGAGTGAGCAACTGTTATCTTTCTTTCATCATGCTCATTCATAACTTGTCTTGTAAGCGTAGAGTCAACCCTCTCAAATTTGTCAAAAAAGAGTTTTCCTTTGAAATTGACTTTGTTTACAATCTTATCTCTTTTTATATAGTAAAATTTGGTTATCATTTTTATAAGGGTTATATCTACATTATACACATTATATCCTTAGTATGTCGGTCTGTCATATATGATAAAATTTTTAGCCAACTCTTTTAACTCCTCTTTTATCTTGGTTTGGAGTTCGGTGTTGTTTATATCATCCAATACATCTGCAATTCTTGTAGCAATCAACTCAAACTCTTTTTCTTTCATCCCTCTGCTTGTAAGAGCCGGTGAGCCTACTCTGATACCGCTTGTGACAAACGGACTTCTTGTCTCGCCCGGAACTGTATTTTTGTTGACTGTTATTCCGGCATTTCCCAGAGCTATGTCGGCATCTTTACCGCTAAAACTTTTATCAAGGAAAGATACAAGTATAAGATGATTGTCAGTTCCTCCGCTTACTATATTATACCCTCTTTTTAGTAAAACTTCAGCTAAAACTTTTGCATTTGCCTTTACCTGTTTTGCATACTCTTTCCAGCTTGGCTTAAGATTGTATCCAAAACCTACAGCTTTAGCTGCTATGACATGTACCAAAGGACCTCCCTGGATGCCGGGGAAAATAGCGCTGTTTATTTTCTTTGCTATATCTTCATCATTTGTCAGTATCAGTCCGCCTCTTGGACCTCTAAGGGTTTTATG
>CAZMKH010000115.1:0-4482 GCA_964566455.1 uncultured Campylobacteraceae bacterium
GGAGTCTTTCCTTGGTCTTAGGGGTTTGAGCTTTAAGCTGCATTAGATGGAGCATTTTTTTAACACTTGTATCTATAGGTGTTAAAACAGGTTTTGGATAAACACCAAGCCAGATAACAACAAGTACCAAAGGTACAAGTGCCATAAGCTCTTTTGAGTTCAAATCTTTTAGTTTGCTGTTTTCTTCACTTTTTGATTTACCGAAAAATGATTCTCTGAAAAGGTTAAGCATGTAAATTGCACCAAGTATGATACCTGTACCTCCAAGGGCTGTCATAACAGGAGAAACTTTATAAAAGCCTACCAACGATAGAAATTCTCCTACAAATCCCATAGTCAAAGGAAGTCCGACTGAAGACATCAATATAATTCCAAAAATTGTAGCATATTTTGGCATCACCGAAGCAAGTCCGCCAAATTCACTCATGAGTTTTGTGTGTCTTCTGTCATATATTACCCCCACAAGCATAAACAAAGCCCCGCTTACTATTCCGTGGCTAAGCATAAAAAATACCGAACCCGTAATACCTTCGGCATTTAGTGCAAAAGTACCCAAAACTATGACACCCATATGTGATATGGAACTGTATGCTATAACTTGTTTCATATCTTTTTGTGCAAAAGCCACCATAGCGGTATAAATTATCATAATGATAGCCAATGTCGCTATAAAAGGCGTAAAGTAAACTGATGCGTCAGGAAAAAGTGGCAGAGAAAATCTTACAAAGCCGTAAGTTCCCATCTTTAGTAAAACCGCCGCCAATATAATCGAACCGATTGTCGGTGCTTGACCGTGAGCATACGGAAGCCATGTGTGAAACGGAAACATTGGAACTTTTATGGCAAATCCTATAAAAAATGCAATGAAAAGTAAAATTTGTAAATGAACCGGAATAACCAAAAGCTGCCAGTCAGTTATAGAAAATGTCCAAATACCGGTTACTGAGTGGAAATAGTTTGCAAGGTATAATATACCGATAAGCATGATAAGAGACCCTGCAAATGTATATAAGAAAAATTTTACTGCCGCATAAACCCTTAGTTTACCTCCCCAAGCACCTATAATGTAAAGCATTGGAACAAGAGATAATTCCCAAAAGAGATAAAAAACGATTACATCAAGTGCACTAAATACTCCAACCATCGTCATTTCCAAAACAAGTATGGTAACTACTAAATTTTTTATATCTTTTTGGATATTTAGGGCTATCAAAGATATCATCGTCATAAAAGTACTCAGGATGATTAAAAAGAGTGATATGCCGTCTATTCCTATGTGATAATTTATACCATAAGTACTAATAAGAGGAAAATACTCTACAAACTGAAAATTGTTTCCATTTGTATTGTAGTTAAACCATAAAGCAAGAGAGAGCAAGAATTCGACAGTCGCTATGGAAATACCGTAAGCTTTGATACTGTCTTTGCTTACGATAAAGCCCAAAACCCCTGCAAATAGAGGAAAAAATATAATTAACGATAATAAATGATCCATCAACCGCTCCTTTACTTAGCCGGATAAAATATAACTGCCAAAAGTAGCAACACCAACAAACCAAAGACCATAAGTCTTAACATGTTTGAGAGGTTACCGCTTTGCATAACTCTTGCTTTATCACCACTTTTATAAAGCACTTTGGCGATAGCATCGACTGTCATATCTACTATCGCAACATCAACTTTTTGCCATAAAAATGCAGATATAGCCATATATGGCTTCACTATGCATTTGTCATAAAAATCAGGAATGTAGTACTGGTTTGCCAGCAGTTTGTAGATAGGATACTCTTCTACCTCTTTACTGAAGCCCCCGGTACTGTATTTGTATACCGCATATAAAATACCGCTTATTGCGATACCTAAAGTTATAACTATTAGTATATAACTCATAAAATGCGGCTCTATTTCAGGCTCAAACTTTGGTAAAAACTCTGTTACAAAGTCAAAGAATTTATGTTCGCTGAAACCTCCAAATGTTGCAAAGAGTGCCAAAGGTGCCATTGCCCAAAGCATCAATGCACTTGCTTCATGCGGATGAAAGCCGTATCTTTTGTATCTCTCTTCCCCGAAAAATACAAGCATCACAAGTCTGAAGCTGTAAAATGCAGTCATGCCCGCACCTATCCAAAGCATTGCCCAAAGTATATAAGCATGCTCACTAAAGGCAGCTTCTAAAATTTTATCTTTACTGAAAAATCCGGCAAACGGATAAATGCCGGCAAGGGCCAGTGAAGCTATAGTCATAATGATCATAGTCCACTTCATTTTATCACCCAGTCCACCCATCTTTTTTATATTTAATTCATCATCCATGGCATGCATAACATTTCCTGCTCCCAAGAAAAGAACAGATTTGAAAAATGCATGAGTCATAAGGTGAAAAAGTGCTATCCAGTATGCTCCCAAACCCCCCGCAACAAACATATAGCCTAACTGTGAAAGAGTTGAGTAGGCGATGATTTTTTTCAAGTCATTGTGTACCAAAGCCATAGAGGCGGCAAAAACTGCCACAAAAGCTCCAAGGCTTGCTATAAAAAGACCGACTTCAGGAATCAGTGAAAATACTTGATTGGCTCTGATGACCAAAAATACACCCGCTGTTACCATGGTTGCCGCGTGAATCAAAGCTGAAACCGGAGTAGGACCCTCCATTGCATCAGCAAGCCATGTGTGAAACGGAAATTGGGCTGATTTACCCATAGCACCTATAAATAAAAAGATTCCTATAAGCGTAACAGTTCCAAGGCTTAGTGAGCTGACTTTTGCAAAAACTACATCATACTCTAAACTTCCTGTATTCCAATATATCAAAAAGATACCGATAAGCATTCCAAGGTCTGCGACCCTGTTCATTATAAAAGCTTCATTGGCTGCCCAGGATGCACTGTCTTTGTGATACCAAAATCCTATAAGTAGCCAAGAACAAAGTCCGACACCTTCCCATCCTATAAATAATCCCAAGAAGTTATCACTCATTACAAGGATAAGCATAGAAAAAACAAATAGAGAAAGATATACGAAAAACCTGTTAAATGACTTATCATGGTCCATATAACCTATAGAGTAGATATGAATCATTGCTGAAACAAATGTAACTGTCACCATCATGATAACTGAAACCTGGTCAACTACAAATCCAAAAGGCACATTTAGTCCGCCAGCACTTATCCAATCCATAAGCCTAACATGATAAGTGTGTTCTGCGTCTACATTCATCAACAGATAAATAGCGCTGAAAGCTGATACCAAAAGCATAAAAGATGCGAAGATGCCTGTTATAACTTTTTTCTCTTTATTGCCGAAAAGTGCTGCAAAAAGTGAGCCTATAAGAGGAGCAAACAGCGTAATGTAGATATATTTTTCCATCTCTAACCCCTCATGCTTTGCATACTGTCAAGGTCAATGGTTGATTTTCTTTTATACCATAGAACCAACAGTCCAAGTCCGACAGCAACTTCACTTGCCGCAACCGCAATGATAAAAAAGGCAAACATTTGACCTGTCATATCATGAAACTCTCTTGAAATGGCGGCAAATCCTATATTGACAGCATTTAAAAGGATTTCAGTAGAGAAAAAAAGCATCAAAAGATTTTTTCTTCTTACTATTCCTATAAGTCCTATGGCAAACAGTATGGAACTGATTACCAAGTAGTGTGTTAAGGTTATCATTTTGCCACCCCCTCTTCAAATTCACTTTTAGCCTCAAAATCATTTTTCATACTTAAACTCACATCCATTTTTTTACTAACCAGAACTATTCCCGCTACCATCGCGACCAAGAGCATAACGGCTGTCAGTTCAAACGGTACAAGATACTTTGTAAAAAGTACATATCCTACCATTTTTGAGTTACCTACACCCTCTATCATAGGCGAAGATATGATAATATTTTTAGAAATAATCGGAGATGAGACTATAACCACCAATAGAACTGCAATGGCGACCGAAAATGAGTATATTATTCTCTTTGCTTTTATTTTTTCTTTGACATCTTTTGTGGTATCTATGAAAATCATACCGAAAGCATATACGGCCATAACCGCACCACTATATACTATAATTTGCACTACACCCAAAAAGTCTGCATCCAGTAAAAAGAAAAAGCCTGATATAAATATCATCCCTCCAGCCAGTGCAGTCATAGAGTAGAGGGCATTTTTACTAAATACTACTATACTAAACAGTGTTATCGTTAAAAACGAAAACAGATAAAATGCTATTATTTCATACATGTTGCATCCTTAATAAGCCAATGGTGTTTTTTTGATAAATTTATCAGCATCTTTACTAGGTGCACCAAATCCCGGGAACTCTCTTTGTTTTCCGGCTTTAAATATCTCTAACGGGGTCAATAAATCCTCCTTTTGCGCAAACTCTGCTCTTTGTTCGCTTGCAATCTCATAATCATGGCCGTGGACGATAGCCAATTCCGGACAAACTTCAGCACAAAATCCGCAATAAATACATCTTCCAAAATTGA
>CAZMKH010000116.1:0-4474 GCA_964566455.1 uncultured Campylobacteraceae bacterium
ATCCACTTGCTTTTAACTCTTCTAACATTATCACATCAGCTTTTCTTAAAAGATCCAGGCTATCTTGTTTTACTTCGCCCATTATCCTTATGGCTAGTCCCGGTCCCGGAAACGGATGTCTTTGCACCATCTCTTTTGGTATGCCAAGCTCGACTCCAAGCTCTCTTACCTCATCTTTAAAAAGCTCTCTTAGGGGCTCAACCAGCTCAAACTTCATCCAATCCGGCAACCCTCCTACATTGTGGTGAGACTTGATGGTTTTACTTGGACCTTTGACTGATACCGACTCTATGACATCTGGATATAGTGTGCCTTGAGCAAGATACTTTATATCATCATGCTTTTTTGCCTCTTTTTCAAAAAGCTCTATAAAAGTATGCCCTATGATCTTTCTTTTCTCTTCAGGATCTATTACACCCTTTAGTCTCTCAAGATATATGTCAGTCGCATCTATAGTAATAAGAGGGATATTTAGTTTGGCTTTAAACATATTTTCAACTGATTCTCTCTCATTGGCTCTAAGAAGTCCGGTATCTATAAAAACCGCTACAAGCTTATCTCCTATAGCTTCATTTAAAAGTGCAGCTACTACCGAGCTATCAACTCCTCCGCTAACCGCACATAAGACTTTGCCTTCGCCTATCTCTTTTTTTAACTTTTCTATCTGCTCTTTTGCAAAACTTCCCATATTCCATGTACTTTCGCATCCGCAGATATATTTGGCAAAGTTTTTTAGCATTTTTGAGCCATATTCACTATGATGGACTTCCGGATGAAATTGAAAAGCATACACTTTTTTATCATCATTGGCTATAGCTGCATAAGGAGAGTTTTCACTGTGAGCTATCTTTTTAAAACTTTCGGGCAGTTTTTCCACTCTATCACCGTGACTCATCCAAACTGTCTGCTCTTTTGGAGTATCTTTAAAGATAGGATGCTCTTCGCACACCAAAGTAGCTTTGCCATATTCGTGTGAGTTTGCCGGCACTACTTCTCCGCCAAAATGCTGAACTATAAGCTGCATCCCGTAGCAAATACCGAGTATCGGTAAGCCAAGCTCAAAAACTTTAGCATCAGGATGATATGCATCTTTGGCATAGACCGAGGCCGGACCGCCTGAGAGTATTATGCCGCTTGGATTTTTAGCTTTAATTTTATCTATATCTTCATTATATGGTACTATTTCAGAATACACTCCGTTTTCTCTAAGTTTTCTAGCAATCAACTGAGTGTATTGTGATCCAAAATCCAAAACTATTATCGGCACATTTTTCATCTATATCCTTTTTTATTTTTAATAAATTCCAAGTATCTCAAACTGTACATACCAAATGGCAACACTTACTATATATCCCGCAAGCACTGTCCATCCATATTTCATGTGGGCACCAAAAGTGTATATACCTCTTATTTTGCCCATTACACCGACTCCTGCTGCACTACCGAAGCTTATAAGACTTCCGCCTATACCTGCAGTCATAGTTACGAGCATCCATTGTGCATCATCCATAGGTGGATTGGCTTTTAAGATAGCACTCATTACCGGAACATTATCTATAATAGCGGAAACAAAACCTACTCCAACATTACCCGGTATGTCACCTATGATATCATAAAGCTTTGTAACATATTCAAGATATCCTAAAAAGTGCAAAGCTCCAACGGCTGAAAGGATACCGAAAAAGAAAAACAAAGTATCATGCTCAACTTTTTCCATATTGACATAGACATTATATGGATCATCGCAACTCTTTTTAATTCTGTAAGAGTGTACTTTTAAAAGTGACAATCCAAACATCATACCCCATGCAGGCGTAAAGTGGAAAAATGTATGTGAAAAGACTGCAACTACAATAGTAAAAACACCAAGATATATGACTGTCTTTGCTCCCGGCTTCAATTCTGCTTTATAAGTTGTATTTATATCAAAATGGGGCTGACCCTCAGGAACAAATCGACTTAGCAAAAATGCTGTCAGCCACCATCCAACTATTGCCGCAGGAAAAAGTGCCAAAAAGTCTATAACTGTACCTTTTTCTGCTGTCCAAGCCATCAAAGTTGTAATATCTCCAAAAGGACTCCAAGCTCCTCCTGCATTTGCAGCAACTACTATATTTATAGCACCTGGAACCAAAAACTCTTTATGAGTTCTGTCTATCGTAACCAAAACGGTTGAAAGTATTAAAGCAGTTGTCAAGTTATCAGCCACAGGAGAGATAAAAAATGCCAAAAGTCCTGTTATCCAATATATCTTTTTATAAGTATAGCCTTTTGAAATAAGCTTATACTTTAAAACTTCAAACACATTTCTCTCTATCATTGTTTCTATATAAGTCATAGCAACAAACAAAAAGAAAAAGATTTCGGAGATTTCAAGTATAAGTTTGCCGAGTTCTTCATGCAGATAGTCTAACTTCATACCGTTTATGGCATAATAAAATCCTATCAGCATAAACATCAAAGTACCTATAAAAAGAGCCGGTTTGGCTTTATTCATATGGTACTTTTCCTCTGCGGCAATAACATAATAACCGATAACAAATATTACCAGACATAATATTCCGACCCAACTTCCGGTCAGGTCAACTGCTCCCACCTCTGCTCCCTCTGAAGCATTTGCAACCAATGCGCCAAACAAGCCAAACAGCAACAATAAAACTCTCATACTACTCCTTTATATAGTGTGCACCAAGAGACTTCTCTCTTCTTAGTGCACTTTTTATAATCTCTTTTGAAGTTAAAAGTCTGAGCCTTAAAAGCTTTCCGATATCTTCTGAAAGCATTTCATCAACTCTTTGCAAAGCAACTTTCAACTCTTTTTTGCTTCTAATTATACCAACTTTTTCCCACATAAGTTTTCTAAGTTCATTTTTTAGTGCTTTGTCACCGTCTTTAAAAAGTATCTCATTTTTCTCTTCAAACTCTTTATGAGAAAAATTTTGTTCACGATTTAGTATATCTTTTGCGGCTCTTATGGAAAAAACTAAACCTTCAAGCAGCGAGTTGCTTGCAAGTCTGTTTGCTCCGTGCACTCTGGTGTTGGCGGCTTCGCCTATGACATACAGGTTTTTAAATTTTTCCACTCTTGCATCTATATCACATTTTATCCCACCCATAAAGTAGTGAAATGCCGGTGAAATTGGTACTCTGTCTTCAGGAAGATTGAAGCCTAAACCTTTTAGGTTGTAGTAAATCGTAGGAAATCTTTTTTTGAAAAACTCTTTTTCAAAATTTTCAAATGAAAGATAAACTATCTCATTTTTATGTTTTTGTTTATAGTCATATATGGCTCTGCTGACTATATCACGAGGACTTAGCTCACCCCTTTTGTCATAATCAAATAAAAATCTCTCACCCTTTTCATTTACCACATGTGCACCCTCGCCTCTTAGAGATTCACTTAAGAGCTGTTTTCTTGCCTTTTCCATGCTTACAAATACCGTAGGGTGAAACTGGGTCATCTCCATATCTCTTAGCTCACACCCACACTCCAATGCAAGCCCCTGCAAATCGGCACTTATAGTTCTGGCATTTGTGTGATATTCGTAAAGTGAGCCTATGCCACCACTGGCAATTATAAGATTTTTACAATATATATTTTTAAAATTTCCCTGATGGTAAACCCTGACGCCATAAACTATATCACCCTCTTTTAATATATCCACAACAGTAGTTTTATACATTAGAGGGTGGGGATTGTTTTGCATTAGAAAAAGATGAACTTCCCTGCCGGTTGCATCTCCTCCGGCATGGACTATACGATTGGTAGAGTGTGCAGCCTCTCTTGTATAAAGAAGTTGCCCGTTTTTATCCCTGTCAAACTTAAAGCCTCTGTTTATCAGCGAATCAACTGCACCTCTTCCTTCACTGCATAAAACCTCCACAGCTTTTTTATCACAAAGCCCTGCTCCGGCATTTAGGGTATCTTGTATATGAACTTTTACATCATCTTCATCGACTGCCACACTTATACCGCCCTGCGCATAAAAAGTATTGCAATCCCATGAGTTTTCTTTACAGAGAATTAGTACTTTTTTCTCTTTTGGCAAATTTACCGCAGCATTGAGTCCGGCAATTCCCGCACCCACTATCAACACATCATATATTTGCAATATTTCTTACCTTGTTTACTTTTTCATTTTTGGAGAGGTACTGATGGTCTTTATCACTGTTTTGATATACCGGAGGAGCTTTATAGCCACATCCGCTAAAAAAAAGAAATAAATTTGCTATAATTATCACATGAAAAAATCTTCTAATATAATAACCCATTTAAAAAACCAACCTTTATATAGTAAACTAAAAACCGTCAAATGCTTTGAAAAGATAAAATCTCTCCTGCCTCCAAGACTTTCAAGTGCTATCCTTTTTATCTATATCAAAAATGATATTCTATTTTTTGTCTTGAATCATCCCGGTTATAAAATGGAATTTAATTATAATCTTAATTTAATAAAGGGAGTATTAAAAGAGT
>CAZMKH010000117.1:0-4431 GCA_964566455.1 uncultured Campylobacteraceae bacterium
GGCTCAATAAAAAGATGGTGTCTCTCTTTTTCCCTGAAACGGTTGATTTTATCTTCTATACTCGGGCAGTATCTAGGACCTATACCTTCAATTTGCCCTGTAAAAAGCGGGGCTCTGTGAAAATTGCCCTCTATAATTTGATGGGTTGCTTCATTGGTATAAGTTATATAGCAGGGTAACTGCTTTGGTCTAAAACTTGACTTATCGGTTCTAAAGCTAAAAGGAAGAGGCGGCACATCTCCGTCTTGAAGTTCCATTTTTGAAAAATCAATAGTTTTAGCATCAATTCTAGGACATGTTCCTGTTTTTAGTCTTTGTATATTTAGCCCAAGATTTCTTAAACTTTCACTTAGTTTGTTGGAAGGAAATTCGCCAAATCTTCCGGCACTTTGCTTAAATTCTCCTATATGGATAAGCCCTTTCATAAAAGTTCCGGTTGTTATGATAATTTTTTTGGCTAGATAGTGATTTTTAAGGTTGGTTATGATTCCCGTAACTTTACCGTTTTTTACGATAATTTCATCTGCTGTTTCTTGTTTAATGCTGAGGTTTGGAGTATTTAAACATATATTTCTCATAAACATTCTGTATCTATCCATATCTATCTGAGCTCTGCTTCCTCTAACAGCAGGTCCTTTTGAAGCATTTAAAGTTCTAAATTGGATAGCTGTATGGTCAGTGGTGATGCCCATTTGTCCGCCCAGAGCGTCTATCTCTTTGACAAGGTGGCCTTTTGCCAATCCCCCAATGGCAGGGTTGCAGCTTGCAGCTCCGATTTGTTCGGCAAGTATGGTAATAAGCAAAGTCTTTTTACCCATTCTGGCGCAACTCAAAGCAGCTTCGATACCGGCATGACCCCCGCCGATGACAATAATGTCAAATTTCATATATTTCTCCAAAAATTAGTTACATTTATTATAACATTTTGGCTATAATAAAGAACTTATTTTAAAGGACTAGCATTGTTTACGGGATTGATAAGAGAGATAGCTGATTGTAAAGTACAAAATGATAAATTAGTCATAAATGCAAAATACAAACCCTCCACAGGCGATTCTATAGCGGTAAACGGAGCATGTCTTAGTGTGACAAAAATAAGCAGCAGCGGCTTTGAGGTAGAACTTTCTCATGAGAGTAAAAATATCATAGCTTTGGAAAACTATAATGGAAAAGTTCATATAGAACCTGCCATGAGACTAAGTGACAGAGTGGAAGGTCATATACTTCAAGGCCATATAGATACTTTAGGCACTATCAAAAAGATAGAAAAAAAAGATGGAAATCTCGACTTGTATATAAATGTTCCAAAAGAGTTTATAAAATTTATCGTCCCGAAAGGCAGTATTGCCATTGACGGCATCAGCTTGACGGTAAATGATGTTTTTCAAGACAGCTTCAGACTTACAATAATCCCGATAACTGTAAAAAACACTCTTATAAAAGAGTATAGCATAGGCAAAAGAGTAAATATAGAAACAGATATGTTTGCAAGATATATTTATCATATCTTTAAAAAAGAGAAAAATCTAAGCTGGGATGAGGTAGATAAGATAAATGCACTGTTTTAGCAGAGGTAATTGATGGGATATCATAGAGCATGGTTTGAAGATGAAGATGTTTTGGCTTTTTTTACAGATAGGTTTGGAGGAGTTTCAAGTGGAGATTATGAGAGTTTAAATGTCAGCCCAAATGTGGGTGATAATATACGAAATATCATGCAAAATAGACAGATTATTGCTGATGATAACGGTTTTTTGCTAGAAAATTTAGTCTATATGAAACAAATTCATTCCAATAGTGTTAAAATCATAAATAACAGTTTTATAAATGAGATAAAAGATTGTGACGGACTTATAACTTCAAAAAGAAAGATTCCGCTAATGACTATGGCGGCTGACTGTGCGCCGATATTGATATATGATAAAGAAAAAAAGGTTGTTTCAGCTGTTCATAGTGGAAGAGTTGGTACAAAAAAAGAGATAGTAAAAACTGCTTTGGAGTTGTTTATAAAGGAGTATAGCTCAAAAGTTGAAAACATACTTATAGCAGTCGGTCCGTCTATCGGGAAATGTTGTTATGAAGTTGGAGAAGAGATAGCCAAAGAGACGGATAAAAAATATATTTATCAAAAAGAGGGAAGTTTTTATCTTGATATAAAGCAAATGTTAAATGACCAGTTATTAAATTTCGGTATAAAAAAAGAAAATATGCAAATTTCACCTGTTTGTACCTGTTGTGATAAAAATTATTTTTCTTACAGAAGAGATGGACAGTGTGGTAGATTTTGCGGTATTATAATGTTAAAATAAAGGAAGAGAATGAAAGAGTGGTATAAAAACAATACAATTTTAATGATACTCAGTGCTTTTGTATTTGTAGGAGGATATTTTTTTCTGAGACTTGCATACCATATGAGTGACAAAATGCCGTTTACCCAGGAGATTATACTCATCATACTAGGTACATTGGCAACGGTTTTGATAACCGCCATGCTCTTAAACAAACAAACTGAAGTAGAGTTGCAAAAAGAGCAGAGTATAAAATTTTTAGAGCTTAAAAGTGAAACTTATCAAAAAATTATTGACCTTATGGAAGAAATAGTGCAAAAAAAAGTTGTAAATGATGAGGATAAAAACAGACTTATTTTCAATACCCACAGGATTGCATTGGTGGCTTCACCGGCGGTACTGGATGAGTATCAACTGTTTTTGGAAGTTTTCAACAAAGAAACACAAGATGGTATAGTAAGTGTTGAGGATGCAAATCATTTAAACAGAGCTCTGGCAAGACTTACCATTTTTATCAGAAAAGATTTAGTGGGAGAATTGGATAGTCAAAGCGGACTTGATATCGAAAAGATAAACAAGCAAATTTTATCAAATGCCAATATAACTAAATACTAAAAAGATTTACATCATCTTTGTTTTTTAGATATTCAATATCTTTTGAAGTGATGAGCTTTTTGTCGGGTTTTCCTATGTAGTAACCCTGAGCATAGTCAAACCCCATTGTTTTAATCACATCATATATATCTTTGTTGTGGACAAATTCTCCTATGGTTTTTATATTTAGTTTTTTGGCGAAGTCTACAATAGTACCTGCTATGATTTGGGTATCTTCATTGATATCTATATTTCTTATGAGTGAGCCGTCAACTTTTAAAAAGTCAACATCAAGTTTGAGGATGTATTCGAAGTTGGAGTATCCGCTTCCAAAATCATCTATGGCTATCTTTGCTCCAAGTGCTTTTATCTCTCTTAAAAATCTGGTAACTTCTTTATAGTTTTTTATGCCTTCACTCTCTAGTATCTCAAAAACGAGCCATGAGCCAACATCACTTTTTTCCAGCTTATTAAGTATAAATGAACTTGTTTCTTTGTCAAGTATGTCATCAACTGATAAATTGATAGAGTATTCGACTTTGGAAGAGTTTATGCCGTCAGTTACACTTGTGAACATCTCTTTTGTGAGCCTGGGATAAAGTTTTGACTGTTTTGATATTTTTAGAAACTCTGCAGGCTCCATATAGGTATCATCATCAATTTTTAATCTCATTAGAGATTCGTATTTGTCAATTTTATGTAATTTTATATTGTAGATAGGCTGAAAAAAAGGTATGACATTGTGATGAATAAGAGCTTTTTTTATAATTTTGTTGATTTTTATATTTTTTTCATGTATATCTTCATTACTGTTTTTATCATGAGAGTATATCTCAAACTGTGTTTTTTTCAGTTTGGATTTTTTAAAGGCGCTGTGAGTAAGTTTCAGCAAATTGTCACTGTTTATAGCTGCACCCATTGTAAAGCCGATATCAAGCTCGTTTTCACATATTAAAAAGCTCATATTGATAATTTTGCTGGACAATTTTTTGAGATATTCATTCAACTCTTTGTCATTGTTGTACTTTTGCGTAAATATTGCAAAATTGTCTGCTTCGAGTTTATAGAGTTCTGATTCGGGATCTGGCAAATGTTTCTGAAGCCATTTGGAAATCTCCTGCAAAACTTTGTCTCCAAAATCATATCCGAAAAAGTCGTTGATATCTTCAAAGGAGTCTATATTTATAAGAATAAGAGCTTTTGGTTTTTTCCCTTGGAAGTGTTTTAGTTTTTTAAGCAAAGAGTCACGCCCCGGGAGACTGGAAAGTTCAGGATATCTGTTTTGTTGCTTATGTTTAAAATAGCTGTAACAAGAAAAACAAAGAGCCAAAAAAGCTATAAAAACAGAAGTGGCAACAATAAAAGTTTTGTTATAATAATTAACAGCTATTATATTTGCAATAGCCAACATAAAAATAATTGTTAAAACTATAAAACTACGCAAACAAACCCTTCTAGAATTTTAATTCCAAACCATATTCGAACATATGTCATATATTGTTCAGATAAAATTCGTAAAACTTTATCTGAAACTTTCTTAAAATGCCAT
>CAZMKH010000118.1:0-4409 GCA_964566455.1 uncultured Campylobacteraceae bacterium
AATCAAAAGTCCTTGAGTCTGTATTTTATAACTTATAATTTTTTTCCAAAAAGTCAATTTTAGCTTCTGTGTCATTTGCGATTGAGCTGTAACAATGCGACCTATTTGGTGATGACTACTATACGGGTTGGCAAGTTGAAGGCATGGCATATGGTCATTTGATGATGTAAGCACCAAGGGTATGTTATGCTTCGCAAGGACCTCAAGCACTCTACCTGACACATTGAAGTCATAACTGTCAACCAATATAAAATTTATATCCTCAACACGAAAGTGTGCAGAAAGCTGGTTATCTTTTTGTATTGAAATCCTTTGATTATCTATACTGAGAGTAAGATGGTGCTTATTGCTCAGATAAAGGCTTCTCCATCCCATTGCTTTTACTTCTTCTTAGTTTATTCGTTACAGTGCGGCTTTGTTCGTTTACCGTTAATATGACCATCTTTGACAAAAACCTCAAATTCAAAATTTTTAGCGGTTATGTCAGGTTTTATTCTCTCTTTATCACGCAATGATCTATTTGCCGGAGTAAGTTCTATTGTCTCTTGTTTTTCAAAAGCTGAATACCCTATAAGATAAAAGTATCCACATATTTTTGATGTCTTTACATACAATAAAGAATATCTGTAAGCTTCGGCAATAATTTTTTCTTTGTCAATATCGATTTGTTGTCGCTTTAGAGCAGGATGAAATTTGATAGCGCTAATCGAATCAACTTCTTTTCCTCTATTTATTTTTTTTGTTTTGTAAAAAATTAGCTTTTGAAACCCATTTGCAGGATCAAAATAGTGTTTTTTAGCCAAAACAGCATGTTTCTCTTTTAGGTTGCGTGGCGACTCTTTATATATCCGTCCTCTATATTTTTTTATAGGACGACGATAAACAATCCTACTCTGCTCTTTGTACTCATCCACAAAAGCTTTTACTTTGTCGGAAAAATTTTCAATCGTCGGAAAGAGTTTTTCTTTACCAATCCAAATCGGGTCTCTATCTTCTAAGTATGCTTGCTTCAAAAAGGTGACATAATGAATTAAAAACAAACGATCAAAGTTTAACATTACAAGGGCATCAACCGCATGGTTATCGTAATATTCTCTTCGTTTTTTATACCAAGGCAGCCAACCTCTTCTAAAAATCGAAGTCATTTTTCCCGTTACCGGAAGTATCTTTTCACGGTACTGCGCAAGCGTAAGTTTTTCATCTAGATTAAAGTCGTATTGATCCACCAATAGATCCATAATAACCTTTATACTCGCATCCTGCACCCCCTTCATGCGTTGATCCATACTATGTATACGATTCTCGGCATCTTTTTTTATTAGTTCTTTTTTACGTTTTTCTAAAATATGATTATTTTTGATTATTGATAATTTCATCTTTTCTATGTTTTCTTTCAGTTTTTTTTCTGCTTCTTCGAGAGTATAATTTTTGGAAACAAGATATTGAATCGGTGTCATATCTTTTTTATCCGACTGATTTACTGCCCTATCCATCAATATTTTATTTTCAAGTCTGTTATCATGTATCCATGTTTGAGGGATAATGTGGTCGGTATTTGTCCTGTCTCCTTCGATAGCCGCCTCTAAAGATATTGGGTTACCGGTTAAGATACATTTTGCCTCTTTACCTCCAAATTTCAACTCACCACCCTGTTGTACAAAAAGTTTTAAACGCTCTCTTGCTTTTTTTGCAGGTTTGACTTGATGCTGCTCAACATACTCGTTTAATATTTCTTCTATCTTACGATTTAACTTTTCATTATCTTTAATTTGTTTTACCACTTCGTCTTTTTCTTTTTCACTCAAAATTGCACGTGTAGTTTCTATAACAATACGGTCGGCTTTTCCGTATTTCTGTATCAAACGATTGAACAAAAAAATAAATTCTTCTACCACTTTGTCTTGAAATGGATTGTTTACACCTCTAAGTCGTTGTTGTTTTTTATACAACTTATAACTCAAAAATTTGCGAAAATGACGTTTTACATTAACAAGAGCATCGGGATATTTCATAACAAGTGCTTCTTGAAAATTTTTGCCTTGCTCTAATCCTTCCTGTATAGTACGATACGTTTCATTATTGCATGGTGCCGGTTTACCGGGGCTTGAAAGTGCCAACATTTCTATGTCATTTTGCGCGTACTCTGTAATACCGTGTTTATCCAATATTTTCTGCAATCTCTCTTTCAGTGTATCGGGATCGCGGTAACACAACATCTCGAATTCTATCTCATCTCTTAAACTGTTATCTTGCATAAAAATATTACGAAAAGATTCGGACATATCAAAAAGTCTTCTGTGTCCCGGTAAACGCAAAGCTATTGATTTATCATGGGCATCTTCACTTTTGTGGGCAAAGTTTTTATGCACGAAATGCTTATCTTTGAGTGACTTATCTAGCTTTTTTATGCCTGAAATAAGCTTTTTAACCGTAATCTCTCCGCTTTTGTTATCTTTAGATAAATTAACAACCAAATTGTAATATACATCAAAATCAATGCCTAATTCAGATAACCGAACCTCCTTCGAACTACTTTCATCTTTCACAAGAAATAGATCAAAATATCTCTCTTTTATACGTGTTATTTCGGCATTTAATGCGCTTTGTGGGTGTCGCTTTTTTCCTGTTCCGGACAAACAAAATCCAATTTTATCCGCAAGCGATGGATGATGACCTTTAAATGTCACTATTGTTCGATATTTTTTCATAAACTCTTCAGAAAAGACAGGTGACTCGTTGCCTATTTCTCTTTGAAAAGAGGTAATCTTTTCTAATGAATCAACAATATATTTATTCTTCAAAAGCAACTCATAACCTGTTAATTTTTTCTCTATTTTTTTGTAGTCCTCTTTGGAGAATATTTTCTTTAATTTTTTATTGGTGTAAGGAAACTTCCTTTCATCCAACACGGGTAAAATACTTTTTAGACTAATGACAACCTCTTCTCTCCGCTTAAACAATGCAATAAACCAAGTTTTTATTTTATATTCATCACTTTTATCCGGTAATAATTGGTACATTTGTTCAATTTCTGAGAGTGCTTTTTTGATTTCACCCTCTTCTCTGTCTTTGCTGTTTTTGCTTTTTTTAAATTCGACTTTCTTTCGCATGTCCACATAATGTCTTCGCTTTGCAAACCTATACAGGATTTGAACAAACTCTTTAGGATCAATTTTTTCTTTATGTGACTGCCGTAATTTATCCCATATTTTATTTTTATGTGACGACTTTTTCAAATATTTTTCTAACTCTTTTTTTGATGAAAACAAACCGGTTTCAACTATAAGATCTATAATCGTTTCCCGTCGTGTTTTTTCACTTTTTTTCCTATTTTCTTTTCTGCGTAATTCTGCATATTCTTTTTCATAATTTTCATGTTCAAACCCATACACACCGGTGTCGATTTGATTATTGTACTTGACTGCCCAACCATGAAATGCCCACCCAATATCAAAGCTAAAAACGGTTTCATCTTTTTTCATTCTTCCCTCCATTACAAAAATATTTCCATCATCTTATCATTTTCTCAAGCCTATTTCCCATTTTGGGTTAAAATGTCATTTTGATATCTTACCACAATCAAAGGGACACTTAAATGTCCCTTTCTATCATCTCCTCTAAATATTTCTCTATATCCTTATGCAAAACTTCACGAAGTGATTCAGGCTCTATGACATGAATATGGGGTATCCAGTTTTTGATCTCGGGCAAAAGCTCCATAGGATGGGTGATCATATAGACAAACTCGGCACTGCCGTCTATATGCGGCATATCAAACTCTTGGCTTGGGTGCAGTGGTACCTCGTGTAAATAGCGTGTGGCATACGCTGTGGCTTCGAGGCGCACCTCAAAGGGTTTGGCTCCGGCACTGCTCCAGATAGAAGCTCGGGAAGATGCCTCTGTGATCTCTACAGCACTCAAGTTGTGTGGAATGGAAGGCAAAGAGACAAACTCTCTTATCTTTAGAAAATCAAAAGGACGGATCTCCTGGCTCTTCTCCTCCTTTGCCAGCAGATACCACTTGCCTTTGGCAGTGTAGAGTTTGACGGGAGATACCATTTTGGTACTGGTGATACCACGGTTATTGGTATAGACAAAACGACACTTACATCCTTTCTCAATACTCTCTATGATCGCTTCAGCGATCTGTTTGTCTATCCCGCTATAGGCAATGGCAAAGGAAATAAGCGGTATCCCCTCCCCGCTGCCGCCGCCAAGACACTCGATACTCAATCCTGCGTTGGAGGCAAAGGCATGCAGCAGTGCAGAAGGCAGACGACTCATGCGTGAAAGCTGGGAAGTGTCTATGCGGTACTCCCCTCTTTTGGAGAGCAGAGGGATGCCCGCACCGGCGATCTTCTTCAAATCTCTTCGTATCGTACGGCTATCCACACGGTACTGCTCTGCCA
>CAZMKH010000119.1:0-4395 GCA_964566455.1 uncultured Campylobacteraceae bacterium
GAGTTGAAATCATTGGCACTTGATGTTCGTATATATAAAGAGGAAGATGAAAATGAAGAAAATGGTTGAAATAGAGATAAATGAAGAGAATAGACCAAGAGACTTTGACCAGTTTCAATTGAGACTTGCTAGTCCTGAGACTATAATGTCTTGGAGTTACGGCGAAGTTAAAAAGCCTGAAACCATAAACTATAGAACTCTAAAACCGGAGAGAGACGGACTATTTTGTGCAAAGATTTTCGGTCCTATAAGAGACTATGAGTGTTTGTGCGGCAAATATAAAAAAATGAGATACAAAGGTATCAAATGTGAAAAGTGCGGTGTTGAAGTAATAAGCTCAAAAGTAAGAAGAAGTAGAATGGGTCATATAGAGCTTGTTACACCTGTAGCTCATATTTGGTATGTAAACTCTCTTCCAAGTAGAATAGGAACTTTACTTGGAGTAAAGATGAAAGATTTGGAGAGGGTTTTATATTATGAAGCTTATATAGTTAAAAACCCGGGTGATTCATATTATGATAATGAAAATAAAAAGCCGGTAGCAAAATATGATGTACTAAATGAAGAGCAGTATCAATCACTTGCAAAAAGATACGAAGATAGCGGTTTTGAAGCTTATATGGGCGGAGAAGTTGTAAGAGATCTTTTGGCTGAACTGGATTTGGTTGAATTGCTCGAAAAATTAAAAGCCGGAATAGAAGCAACAAACTCTGAAGCAAAGAAAAAAACTATCATAAAAAGACTTAAAGTAACAGAAGCTTTTTTAAATAGCGGCAACAAGCCTGAATGGATGATGATAACCGTACTCCCTGTACTTCCACCTGATCTTAGACCGCTTGTAGCACTTGACGGCGGTAAATTTGCCGTAAGTGATGTAAATGATTTATATAGACGTGTAATAAATAGAAACAGCAGACTTAAAAGATTGATAGAGCTTGATGCGCCGGAGATCATTATAAGAAATGAAAAAAGAATGCTTCAAGAAGCTGTTGATGCATTGTTTGATAACGGCAGACGAGCAAATGCGGTAAAAGGTGCAAATAAAAGACCTTTAAAATCTCTTAGTGAAATTATCAAAGGAAAGCAGGGTCGTTTTAGACAAAACCTACTTGGAAAAAGGGTTGACTTTTCAGGAAGAAGCGTTATCGTTGTAGGACCAAATCTTAGAATGGATCAGTGCGGACTTCCTAAAAATATGGCTTTAGAGCTTTTCAAACCGCACTTGCTTGCAAAACTTGAAGAGAAGGGTTACTCTACAACTATAAAACAAGCCAAAAAAATGATAGAAGCAAAAACCAATGAAGTTTGGGAGTGTTTACAAGAAGTCGTTGATAATTATCCTGTGCTTTTAAACCGTGCTCCTACACTTCACAAGCTTTCCATCCAAGCTTTTCACCCGGTACTCATAGACGGAAAAGCCATAAGACTTCATCCATTGGTTTGTTCAGGATTTAATGCTGACTTTGACGGTGACCAAATGGCTGTGCATGTACCTTTGAGCCAGGAAGCTATAGCAGAGTGCAAGATACTGATGCTAAGCAGTATGAATATCTTGCTTCCGGCATCAGGAAAAGCTATAACTGTTCCTACTCAAGATATGATTTTGGGAACATATTATATCTCTTTGGAAAAAATCGGTGTAAAAGGTGAAAACAAGCTTTTTGGTAACATTGATGAAGTTATGATAGCTTTGGAAGCTGGACTTTTGGATATTCATGCGAAAATAAAAACCATAGTTGACGGAAAGATAACTTTTACAACTGCGGGTAGGCTGATAGTGAAGTCAATTTTGCCTGATTTTGTACCTGAAAATCTTTGGAATAAAATCCTTAAAAAGAAAGATATAGGAAACCTGGTTGATTATGTATTTAAAGAGGGTGGCTATGAAGTTACCGCAGAATTTCTTGACAAACTTAAAGCACTGGGTTTCAAATACTCTACAAAAGCGGGTATATCCATATCAATAGATGATATAAAAACTCCTGAGAGCAAAGCCCAATATATAAAAGAGGCAAAAAAGAAAGTTATAGAGATTCAAAAACAGTTCCAGGCAGGTCTTTTAACATCATCAGAGAGATATAACAAAATTATAGACATTTGGACAGATACAAACAATACACTCGCCAGTGAAATGATGAAACTCGTAGAGAGTGATAAAGACGGTTTTAACTCAATCTATATGATGGCGGACTCAGGTGCAAGAGGTAGTGCTGCTCAGATAAGGCAGCTTTCAGGTATGAGGGGACTTATGGCAAAACCTGACGGAAGTATTATCGAGACACCTATTATCTCTAACTTTAAAGAGGGATTGAATGTTTTGGAATACTTTATTTCTACTCACGGTGCTAGAAAAGGTTTGGCTGATACCGCACTTAAAACCGCCAATGCAGGATATTTGACAAGAAAACTTATAGATGTTGCACAAAATGTAAAAGTAACCATCGAAGATTGTGGAACTCATGAGGGTGTCGAGATATCTGATATCACTTCAAACGGCGATCTTATAGAGAGCTTGGATGAAAGAGCATTGGGTAGAGTCTTGGCTGAAGACGTTATTGACTCTATTACAAATGAGGTACTTTTCAGCGAAGGTACTCTTATAGATGAGCAAAAAGCACTTGCCCTGAAAGAGGCAGGAGTCAAGTCTGTTGTTATAAGAACTCCAATAACCTGTAAAGCACCAAAAGGTGTATGCTCCAAATGCTATGGTATAAACTTGGGAGAAGGCAAGCTTGTAAAACCTGGTGAAGCTGTGGGAATTTTATCAGCCCAATCTATCGGAGAGCCAGGAACCCAGTTGACACTAAGAACATTCCACATAGGTGGTACTGCTTCAACTGAAGCTCAAGACAGGCAGGTTACAGCCAAAAAAGAAGGTTTTATCAGATATTACAATCTTAAAACTTATAAAAACAAAACCGGCAAGTTGATAGTTGCAAATAGAAGAAATGCCGGTATTTTGCTGGTTGAGCCAAAAATAAAGTCTACAATTGACGGTGTAATTGAGATAAATAATATACATGATGAAACAAATGTCATTGTAAAAAATGATAAAGAGAGCATCAAATATATCTTAAGAAAAAATGATATTGCAAAACCAAATGAACTTGCCGGAGTTGGCGGTAAAGTTGAGGGCAAATTCCTGATTCCTTATAAAAGCGGAGATAAAGTTGCCAAAAATGAAAGTATCGTAGAAGTTATAAAAGAGGGATGGAATATACCAAACAGGATTCCATATGCCAGTGAGCTTAAAGTAAATGACGGTGAACCGGTTGTTCAAACAATTACATCAAAGGCAACAGGAGTTATAAAATATTATAAACTAACCGGTGATTATCTTGAGAGATTTAATGCTATAGAAAAAGGCCATAAAGTTATAGAAAAAGGACTTTTTGCAGTTATCGCCGATGATGAGGGAAGAGAAGCTATCAGATATTATCTGCCTAGAAACTCTATAGTTAATTTTGAAGATAATTCAAGTATTAAAAAAGGTGACAAGATAGCGGTTCCTTCAAGCAGTGAACAAACTATCATAGCCGAGTGGGATCCATACTCGACTCCGATAATTGCCGAAGAGAGCGGTACTGTTACTTTTGAAGATATAACACCGGGAATTACCGTAGATGAACAGTTCGATGAACTTACAGGTCAAAGCAGACTTGTTGTTAACGAGTATCTTCCAAGCGGAGTTAAGCCTACGCTTGTTTTGGCAACTGATAAAGGCGAAATATTAAGATATCAATTAGACCCTAAAACTGCGATATTTGTTCAAAACGGCGAGAAAGTAGAGCAGGCTGATATCATAGGAAGAACTCCTAAAGCTGTTGCCAAGTCAAAAGATATTACCGGTGGTCTTCCAAGGGTTAGTGAACTTTTTGAAGCAAGACGACCAAAAAATGCAGCAGTTATTGCAGAAGTTGACGGTACTATAAGATTTGGCAAGCCTTTAAGAAACAAAGAGAGGATTATCATAGATACTCCGGTTGGTAAATCTTATGAATATTTGGTGGATAAAAATCATCAAATTTTTGTACATGAAGGTGAATTTGTTCATGCAGGTGAACAATTGACCGACGGTATTATTTCAAGTCACGATATCTTGAGAATTCTTGGTGAAAAAGCACTCCATACTTATATCATAAGTGAAATTCAGCAAGTTTACAGGTCTCAGGGTGTTGCCATCAACGATAAACATATAGAAGTTATAGTATCTCAAATGCTAAGACAAGTCAAGATAGTTGACAGCGGAAATACCAAGCTTATAGTCGGAGACTTGATAAGCAGAAGAAGGTTTAAAGAAGAGAATGAAAGAATCATAAAAATAGGCGGAGAACCTGCTATTGCCGAACCGGTACTTCTTGGAGTAACAAGAGCTGCCATAGGAAGTGACTCTAT
>CAZMKH010000120.1:0-4384 GCA_964566455.1 uncultured Campylobacteraceae bacterium
TTCCTATGGCTTTTGCTCCATGGTGATTTAGAAGTGAAGTTATCTCTTTGTTTATGTTGCCACTTAGCACCATTTCGACAACTTCCATACTCTCTTTGTCTGTTACTCTAAGTCCGTCTTTAAATTCACTCTCTATTTCTAGTTTGTTCAGCAAAGTAGTTATCTTTTTTCCACCGCCATGAACTATGACAAGCTTTATACCTACCAAATGAAAAAGAGCGATATCCTGGGCAAATTTATCCTTTAACAGCTCATTTACCTGGGCTGAACCGCCATACTTTATGACAAATGTTTTTCCCGCATGTTCTCTTATATAAGGCAATGCATCTAAAAGAATTTGAGCTTTTTCTATCTTGGTTTTCATATTTTTAACCTTTACTCATATAGTGCGAAGCTTAAGTTTTACTTCATTTTTTATCGGTTCTGTAGGCGTCCATTTTTGCACGACGCAGAAATAGCCAGAAGCCTTGGAGAAATTGCAAGGATGCAATTTTGAGAATGAGATGAAAACTGGAGTAAAACTTAAGCCTAATGCACGATAAGTATAATTTTATCCAACATTAGCAAAATTATCTATAAAATCATCTATTTTTTGAACAATTTTTCTCTCTATCTTTACTTCAAGCTCCATTATTGAGAGTTTTAAGCCAAAGTTTTCTATCTTTACTTTGTCTTTTGTCGTTACAAGTAGCGATGATGCATTATATTTCTGTATGATTGCTTGTAGCTCCTCTTTGGTAAAAAAATGATGATCTTTAAAATACTCTTTTGCTATTACACTTCCATCTTTTGGAAGAAATTTATCAAGCCTTACGGGCTTTGCTATTGCAGTAACCAAAACCATTTTGGAAGTAGGATTTTTTATAAAAACTTCTCTTTTGAAGTCCCTGCCTTCAACTGCGACAATGTCAGCTTTTTTGTATAAACTTTTTGGCTCCCTGTATGCTCCGCTTGGTAAACAAAAAGAGTTGATAGGCTCTATTGAAGGTCTTAGAAGGATGTCAAATTTTTTGATCTCAAACCTGTGAAAAGCATCATCCAAAAAAACAGCTTTTACTCCTTTTTTTTTGGCATATTTTATGGCTTTTGCTCTATCTTTTGAGACAAGAACCAAACAGTTTGGCAAATTTTTTGCATAAAGCAGAGCTTCATCCCCGCAAGTTTTTACAGGAGTATCGGCATATACCTCAAGAAGGTCGCTGCTTTTTCTTTTGTATCCTCTTAGTATGACCGCTACATTTTTTCTATCTTTTAAAAGTGCCAGGGTAAAAGGTGTTTTGCCATTGCCTCCTACAGTCAAATTGCCTATAGAGACAACAGGTAAGCCAAAATTTTTTGGAGTTGAAAAGACTCTTTTTAAGACAACGACTATACAATAAACTGCCGTGAAAGGTAAAAGTAGGAATGATAGAATTTTTTGTGAAAGCTTTTTTGGGTAGAAAAGATATTCTTCTACCCAAAAAAAGATTGGTGTCATTAGTTAGACTCTGGTTTTTGCTATATCTTTTACTGCCTCGCAGATATACATCACTTCATCATTACTTAGACCCGGATATACAGGAAGTGAGAGAATTTGCTGATAATTTGTAAGTGCAACAGGAAAATCATTTACTCTTAAGTTGTATTTGCTTTTATAATAGCTTAAAAGATGAATAGGTATATAATTAAGTCCTGTTCTTATGCCTTTTAAAGCCAATTCTCTGGCAAACGAGTCTCTGTTTTTATCAACTTTTATGATATATCTTGTATAGATATGATCTCTTTTTTTAACAGGAGTTGAGATGTGAGGAGTACCTGCTAGCTCTTTGTCATAAATAGAAGCTATCTCTTTTCTTCTTTTTATAAATTGATCATTTTTTTTGAGTTGAGCTATACAAAATGCCGCATCAAGTTGAGAAAGGTCATATTTTACTCCGATATCTACAACATCATAAACATAGTCAAGGTCTCCATATTTTTCCCACCCTTCACTGACTATCGCGTGATTTCTTAAAAGCCTTGCTCTTTTATCAAGCTCTTCATCTGGTGTGGTTATAATCCCTGCATTTACTATATTGTTTACGCTGTGGGGGCTGAAGCTAAAAGTTGTAAGAGTAGTTTTAGGCAAAGAGCCTATCATTTGTCCATTATATGTTGCACCCATAGCGTTTGAAGCATCTTCTATAACTAAAACTCCATGTTTTTGTGCTACATCATATATCTCATCCATTGGAGCCGGTTGTCCTGCAACATGGGTTACAAATACCGCTTTTAGTTTTTTATGTTTTGATTTGGTTAGTACAACATCAAGCTTTTGGGGGTCAATGTTAAAATCATCTTTATCTATATCTACAAATATAGGCTCAGCATCAAAATGTCTAATAACTTCAGCAACTGCCGGAAAAGCATTGACTGAGCATACTATCTTGTCACCTCTTTTAAGCTCTATACTCATCATGGACAGATGCATAGCCGCAGTGCCGCTTGAGGTAGAGACGGCAAATGAACTTTGCGTATAGTTTGAAAAATTCTCTTCCAAAGTTTTTGTTTTGTTTGTTTCTGTCTGGTTTAGTACATCTTTTATCTCTTTTAGTTCACTCTCATCAATTGATGGTTTAAAAAATGGTATCTCTTGCATATTTTTCCTTTATTACATTTTTACATCTCTTGGATATAAAAAGTCATGCTCGATACTTCTGCTGCTGACTTTTGCTATCACAGGAGGTTTTCTTTTAAATTGATTTTGATAAATTTTATTTATCACCAAATCACACAACTTCTCTTCAAAACCTATATCAAGGAGTTCATCCCTGCTTAGTCTCTCATCTACATATTTTTGTAAAACTTTGTCTATTTGTTCATAACTGTATCCCAAATCATCTTCGTCTTTTTGGTTTTCCCACAAGTCAGCCGAAGGAGGCTTTGATATGATGCTTTTAGGAATACCCAAATACCCGGCAAATTTAAAGATATCACTTTTGTATATATCTCCTATGGGATTGACAGCACTTGCCAAATCTCCAAAAAGTGTTCCATATCCCAAAAGAAGCTCACTTTTGTTGCTTGTACCTATGACAAGAGCATTTTCTCTTGCTGATATGTCATATAGAGTTGCCATTCTGAGTCTTGCACTTAGATTGCCTATTCTTAGGTTGTTCATACTGTCATTGATATATGCTTTTAGCATGGGCTCAATCGAGACTATCTCATATCTGAGGCCAAACTTTTTACAAAGCTCTTTGGCATCAGATATGCTCTCTTTGCTTGAAAACTGAGATGGCATCATCACGCAAAGCAAATCATCTCCAAAAGCCTTTTTTGCCAAAACTGCAACCACCGCAGAGTCTATACCTCCGCTTAGCCCCATTACGGCTTTTGAAAGTGAAGTTTTATACACTTCATCTTTTAAAAAATTTATCAAAAATTTTTCAAGCAGTTCAAATCTTTTTTGCATAAACATCGCCTTAAATAATCTAACTGATTTTACTAAAAATTTACTTAATGAGAACTTTTAGATATAATACAACTCTTTAAGAATTGTAACAATATAAAGTAAATGAAGGTTTAATATGATTGTAAAACATAGAGCTTTTGGCGTATACCAAACTAACTGCTATATCTTAAGCATAGATGATAAGCAACTTATCATAGACCCGGGAGTCGGAGCAGTGGAGTGGGTTAAGAATAATGTAACAAATCCTGTTGCCATACTAAATACCCATGGACATTTTGACCATATCTGGAGTGATTGTGAACTAAAAAGGGAATTGAATATACCTGTTTATATACCAAAAAATGATGAATTTATGCTTGAAAAGGATGTTTTTAACCCATCCCAGCCGACCTGCAAAGCTGATATATTGGTAGATGGTGATAAAGAGTATGATATAGAAGGTATAAAAGTAAAGTATATATTTTTTCCGGGACACACTCCGGGATGTTCAGTAATAGAGATAGGTGAGAGTTGGTTTAGCGGGGATTTTATATTTGAAAATTCTATAGGAAGAGTTGACTTTCCATACTCAAATCCTGCAGATATGAAAAAAAGTTTGGAAAAATTTTTAAGCATCAAATATGATAAAAAAGTTTATACCGGTCATGGCAATCCCACAACCATAAAAAAAGAACAAAATAATGTTCCTTATTGGCTTGATTATTTGTGATTGTTTTTGTTTTTGGTTTTTCTTGCTTTTTTAAGTTTTAGCTTTAAAACATGCTCTGAAAGTATGACCGCATCAAATTTTCCTTCAAAAACTTTTATATCGTTTATACTTCCTACGACGTCTACTTCTCTTTTTCTTGCATCTTCAAACTTTGCATATGCTTCAAACATAACAATATCACCGACTTTTACAGGAGCTAAAAACTTGCTTACGGCACCTATAAGGACGACATAAGGGTCATT
>CAZMKH010000121.1:0-1457 GCA_964566455.1 uncultured Campylobacteraceae bacterium
AAATTACAAGTTAGGTGCTGATGGATAATTTTTACATAGGATACAGAGATCCTCTTTTTGGTATCATTATCTTCTTTTTACTTATTTTTATCATCTCTTTTGTCAATTACTGGTGGAGTGTATATAAAAACAAAAACGAAGAGAACAATATCCAAAAATTTATAAACAAATTTCAAATAGATGATGATAAAAATGAATACAGGATAATATTTGAAGATAAAAATCTTACACTAGAGAGCATTATACTGCTTGCAAAAAGTTATAAAAGTATAGGTGAATATGAAAAAAGCATAGGCATATATCTTTATGCTCTTAAAAAATATAAAAAAAGAGCCCAAAAGCAGCAAATCTTGTTTCTTCTTGGAAAAGTGTATCTAAGAGCCGGTTTTGTTGAAAGAGCAAGAGAAGTTTTTATCGAAGCATTAAAAATCTCTCCAAGACATGAAGAGTCTTTAAAATATCTGACTATAACATATGATATTTTAAAAAGATATGACAAGGCCCTTGAAGTTTTAGATGCCCTTGAAGAGCTCGGGGTTGATATTAAAAAGGAGAAAGTATATTTTATGGCTTTGTTTATATCTTCAAAAGATATTAATACAAATGAAAAAGAAAAATTGCTCTATAAATACTCTACTTTAAAATCCACTCAGAGACTATATTTTGAATTTATATTGAAAAACGGCTTTACCATAAACTTTGAGAGAATAAAAGAGTTTGATTTTAAAAATCTGTTTGATATTTTATGGAGAATGGATATAGCTTTATTTGATATGGAGTTTATCAAAACCCAACCGTTTTTAAGTGATATTTTGAGTGCAAGAGGAGTATTTTTTAAAAAAGAAGAGAGCAGTATGTTTGAGCTTGATTTGCTTAAACATTTGGTAAAAGAGGGTTATAAAAAAGCTGATATAAGTTTTGAATATTTTTGTTCCAACTGCAAAAACAGTTATCCTTTTTACTTTTCAAGATGTCCAAACTGCCACCATATAGACAGTGTAAAGATACTGCCCAAACTTACAAAAAAGAGCTTTGATGAAATCAGCACCTACATATAAAAAAGTATATATATATTCAGACGGCTCAAGTCTTGGAAATCCAGGTCGCGGCGGATATTGTGCGATACTAAAATACAAAGATAACAAAAAAATAATAAAAGGTGCCAAAGAAAATGCGACTAACAATCAAATGGAACTTTTGGCAGCTATTAAGGCACTTGAGGCACTAAAAGAGCCTTGCGAGGTAGAGCTGGTCAGTGACTCAAGCTATGTAGTAAAAGGTATAAATGAATGGCTGAAAAATTGGATAAAAAAAGATTTTAAAGGAGTTAAAAATCCCGAACTTTGGAAGAGGTACATAAAAGCTGCAACACCACATAAAATAGATGCTGTTTGGGTTAGAGGGCATAATGGACACAAAGAAAATGAAGAGTGCGATAAAATAGCAAGAGAGGAAGC
>CAZMKH010000121.1:1557-4378 GCA_964566455.1 uncultured Campylobacteraceae bacterium
AAAAAAAGGAGAAAAATTGGATAAATTAGATGAGCTGCAAAAGTGCTTGGGGTATCGCTTTAATGACAAAGCTTTGATACTCGAGGCACTTACGCACAAGAGTTACAAAAAAGGTAAAAACAACGAAAGATTGGAGTTTTTGGGGGATGCGGTTTTAGATCTGGTGGTAGGCGAATACCTTTATCACAAATTTCCAAATATTGATGAAGGCAAACTTTCCAAAATGAGAGCTTCTTTGGTCAATGAAGAGGGATTTAAAAAACTCTCTCTAAAACTAAATCTTGGCAAATATCTTTTGCTCTCTGCTGCAGAGGAGCATAACAACGGAAGAGAAAAACCTTCTTTATTGTCTAATGCATTTGAAGCATTAATGGGAGCAATATACCTCGAAGTCGGGCTTGATAAAGTCAAAGAGATAACTTATAGGTTGCTTGAAGAGGTATATCCAAAAATTGACCTTGATAGCATATTTAAAGATTATAAAACAACTTTGCAGGAATTTACCCAGGAGCATTTTGGAGTAATACCGGAATACAAAATGGTAAGTTCCAAAGGACCAGACCACAAAAAAGAGTTTGAAATGGCGCTTTTCATTGGGGACAAAGAGTTTGCAAGAGCAAGCGGGAAAAGTAAAAAAGCTGCTCATCAAAAAGTGGCACAAATTGCACTAGAAAAGTTTAAAAAGGATAAAACAAATGGGCTTTAACAGCTTTGGCAATATTTTCAGTATCACTACTTTCGGTGAATCCCACGGCAAAGCTGTAGGATGTGTAGTGGACGGGGTTCCTGCGGGTCTTAAAATAGACGAAGAGTTTATACAAAGTGAACTTGACAGAAGAAAACCCGGAAAAAGTAAATTTGAAACACAACGTAAAGAAGATGACAAGGTAAGTATTCTGAGTGGAGTTTTTGAGGGAGTCAGTACCGGCACTCCCATAGCTCTTGTTATCGAAAACAAATCACAAAAAAGCAAAGATTATTCAAATATCAAAAATCTCTTCAGACCCGGTCATGCAGATATGACATATTACCATAAGTACGGCATAAGAGACTACAAAGGAGGAGGCAGAAGCAGTGCAAGAGAAACTGCTGCAAGAGTTGCTGCTTCGGCTATTGCAAAACTGCTTTTAAAAGAGGTCGGTATTGATATAAAAAGCGGTATATACGCCATAGGTGATATGGAAGCAAAAAATATCGATTTTGAATATGCAAAACAGAGCATAATTTATGCACTTGACAAAGATATGGAAGAAGAGCAAAAAAATACAATAGAAAAAGCCAGACTTTCTCATGACTCCATCGGCGGTGTAGCGCTTATAAAGCTCCATAATGTTCCCACAGGTCTTGGTGAGCCGATATATCAAAAATTTGATGCTTCTTTGTCAAATGCCATGATGAGTATAAACGGAGTAAAAGCAGTTGAGATAGGTGACGGATTTAGCTCAGCCAAAATGAGAGGCAGTCAAAATAATGACGAAATAACGAAAGAGGGATTTTTATCAAATCACAGCGGTGGAATACTAGGAGGCATATCAAACGGGGATGAGATAATTTTAAAAGTTTACTTCAAGCCGACTCCATCCATCTTTAAGCCGCAAAAAACTATAGATGTAAATGGAAATGAGACAATTTGCGAATTAAAAGGAAGGCATGACCCTTGCATAGCCATAAGAGGCTCAGTTGTGGCTGAGGCTATGGCAGCACTGGTATGTGCTGATATGCTGCTTTTGAATATGACCAGAAGAGTTGAAGATATAAAAAAGGTATATAGAAAATGAAAATTCTAGTAACGGGGACAGCGGGATTTATAGGAAGTCATCTTGCTTTGAAACTTCTACAAAGAGGTGATGAGATAGTAGGAGTAGACAATATAAATGACTATTATGATAAAAAAGTAAAATATGGAAGACTCCAAAGAGCAGGTATCATCGAAAAACTTGAAGATGGAGAAAGCATACCTTATAATACCCCAATAACCGGCAACCGATACTCCAATTATAAATTTATAAAGCTAAACCTGGAAGACAGAGAAAATATAACCAAGTTATTTGAAAAAGAAAAATTTGACAGAGTTATCAACCTGGCTGCCCAGGCAGGAGTAAGATACTCACTTATAAACCCTCATGCTTATGTAGATAGCAATATAGTTGGTTTTGTCAATCTTTTGGAGGCTTGCAGGCATAATGATATAGAGCATTTGACATATGCCAGCAGCTCAAGTGTATATGGACTAAATGAAGTACAGCCATTTTCAACTCATGATAATGTAGACCATCCCATCAGCCTCTATGCCGCAAGTAAAAAATCAAATGAGCTTATGGCACATACTTACAGCCATCTTTACAATCTGCCTACAACGGGTTTACGATTTTTTACCGTTTACGGACCATGGGGCAGACCTGATATGGCTTTATACCTTTTTACCAAAGCAATTCTTGAGGATAAGCCCATAGATGTATTTAATCATGGTAAAATGCAAAGAGATTTTACCTATATAGATGATATAGTTGAAGGAGTTATCAGGGTAAACGACAACCCTCCCAAGGGAAATCCCACATGGAGCGGCAAACAGCCTGACCCCTCAAGCTCGAAAGCGCCATACAAGATATACAATATCGGAAACAACAATCCGGTCAAACTTATGGACTTCATTGAAGCGATAGAAAAAAAACTGGGCAAAAAAGCAAAGAAAAATATGCTTCCTTTGCAGCCTGGGGATGTCCCTAGCACTTATGCCGATGTAAAAGATTTGGTAGAAGACCTGGATTACAAACCGTCAACCTCAATTCAAGAAGGTATAAATAATTTTATAGATTGGTAT
>CAZMKH010000122.1:0-4300 GCA_964566455.1 uncultured Campylobacteraceae bacterium
CAGTTTTTATGATCAAGCAACACACAAGGAGAGATGTAATGAAAAGATTGATTTCGCCGGCGCTTGTCGGACTTTTTTTCTTGAGCGGTTTTGCCAATGCTGAGGACTTGAGTTTGAAGCAAGAAGTAGAACAACTCAAAAAGCAGATGGCTGAACTGAAAAAAGCTCAAGCCAAGATAAACATATCGGCTCTTAAGAGAGAGATTTCTGAAGTAAAAGCCCATGACGGACATGATAATATCAAATGGAATGTTGACTTTAGGACAGCATTTGACTACATATCATATAAACATGAAAGTGGCAAAAAAGACTCTAATGGTATATTTACCAACAGACTTTGGCTAAATATGGCTTATGCTCCATCAGACAACCTTGCGTTTTTTGGTACTTTGGCATATTATAAAACATATGGTCAGGCAACAGGAGCAGCTCAGGGCTTTAACTACTTTGACTGGATTGTAAATGAAACAGCCAACCCTTCTGACGAACTTAGAGTCAAAGAGGCTTTCTGGCTATATAGAAGCAATAAAATATTTGGTGCGGACATACCTTTTACTGCAAGCTTCGGTAGAAGACCTGCAACTGATGGACTGCTTGCAAACTATAGAGAGGATCAAAGGGCAAAATCTCCTATCGGACATATAATAAATACAGAATTTGACGGTGCAAGTTTTGGATTTAACCTTGAGAATGTTACCGGAATTTCAGGAATGTATTTTAAAATCTGTTTAGGCAGAGGAATGTCAAATGTACATTCAAGATACTATGGCATATCCGCAAACAATACAGGTGGAGGAACAGGACAATATATTGTAAATCCAAACGCCACAGACTACACAAAAGTTGACGGATATAAAACTACTGATTTGGGTGGCTTTATTTTCAATCCTTACGATGACGGACAATACTCAGTTCATACAACACTCTTTAAAGCATTTAACTTACCTGGAATGGTTTATGTAGATATGAGCGGCTCAACACCTACATATAACTTTGCCCAAACAGGTGATTTGGCCGGTGGTGCTATAAGCTTCATAGCTGATGGTGTCGGTGATGGTATAAGCGACTTTTTGGATGATACGACACTGTTTGCATCATTTGCCTTTAGTAAAACTTATCCCAAAAATGGCATGAATATGTTAGGCTCAAGTGATAGCGAAACCGGTAGCTCCATATATCTTGGTGCAAATTTTGATGCACCTTTTTCTGATGATGCAAGAATCGGTGTTGAATACAACCATGGAAGCAAATACTGGAGAAGCTTTACCTATGGTGAAGATACACTTGCAGGAAGCAAGCTTGCCACAAGAGGTGATGCTTATGAATTTTGGTTTAACAAAGAGTTGATAGGTAAAAAACTTACTGCACAGCTTAGATATACCTATATGGATTATAAATATACCGGAAGCAATGCATTCTTTGGAGATGGTGGAAAACCATACAAAGTAGATGATCCAGCGCTTGCAGCAATGGGAGTTGACCCTGTGAAGTCTGCCCAGGATATAAGACTTTATATAAGATACAGATACTAAACAATCGATGACAAGCAAACTGACAAAGAGAGCAAAAAACAGTTTTTTACTCTCTTTGCTTTTGCTGTTTACTGTAAACTATTCATTACTTGCTATCTCAGCAACTCAGGTACCCGGAAATTTAAAAGATATAAATACAACTTCCAAAGCCTGGCTTAGCTCAAATGTTTTCCCTTTGACTTTTTATACCAAAGACAGCAATCTTTCTCTTTCAAAAAAAGCAACTTTTAAAGTTTTGACAAATGGCAACGAAGTGGCATTGCTTGTAAGCTTTGAAACACCCCTTGTGCTTACTCAAGATAAAAACAGTTCATTTGAGTTTGCTTCATTATTTTTTGATCACAATATAACCGACATAGGTACTTTCCCATCAATTCATTTAAACTTTAAAAAAAGCCATACCATATCAAATCTTGCCAAAAGTATTCACAATGACGGTAATGAGACTGTTATAGGTGAAAACTCAACTGTTACAACAGATAAAATAGTTAGGCTTGCTTACCTTGAATCAGATGGGATAAAAACTCCTTTTGTGCCTGATGAAAATAAAACTTTAAATATAGATATGCTTGAAAACAGTATCTACATAGTAAAAAACATAGATGCAAACCAAACTTTTGAAAATGTCTCTTTTGCCATTGATTTATTTGATGGAAACAATACGCTGCTTTATAAAACCAAATGGATAAAAGTAAACCTCTCTTCAACCGGTGAAAATGATACATCATCCGGTGATAGTGCATTTTATAATTTACAAAACGGTAAAAACATATTTATACAAAACTGTATAGCATGCCATAGATATAATGATGATACAACAGCTCCCGAAGGAATTGCTCCTATGCTTACAAATGTAGGCGGCTGGGCAAACAAAGAGTATATTATAGACTCACTTTTACACCCGCAAAAGTATGAAAGCCCTAAATACAAAAAACTTATAAAATCCGGAAAGATTATGCCGATGCCGTCATTTGACTGGCTTGATGAAAATGATTTTAACGACTTGGTTCATTTTTTACAAACTTTAAAATCTAACTGATTTTTTTCAAAAATTCCAAAAATCCTTTGATCATGTCTTTTGGTTCAGGCGGACAACCTTCTATATGATGTGTTACGGGGATATGTTTTTCAATATCGCCGACTATTGCAAAAGTTTTTTCAAAACTTGAATTCATTTTAGTGCAATCCCCTAAGGTTATCACCCATTTTGGAGAGGGGAGTTGTTTGTAAGCATTTAAGAGGTGGTGATGCATATTGAATGTATCTACTCCACTTACCAAAAGAACATCCGCATGTCTTGGACTGGCAACAAAGTAGATGCCGAGTCTTTCAAGGTCATAGTAGGGATTTGATAATGCGTTACACTCCGCTTCACAGGCATTGCAACTTCCGCTGTCAACCATCCTCACAGCCAAACTACCGGCAAATCTTTTTGCAATCTTACCCTTAAGCTCCTTTTTCAAAGCTTCAAGCTCATCATCAATTTCCAAGTTTTCAGTTACAATTCCAATCTTATTTCGTTTTTGCCAAAACCGTATCATCTATCCCTCAATTTTCCATTCTCAATTCTCAATTCTCAATTCTCAATTTTTACAGGTCATTTCCCGCATAGCTTAAGTCACAGCTTTTATTTATCAATGGAAAGTCAGCTATGATATTGCCGCTCATCATCAGGTGAAGCGCCTGCCAGTTTACAAAGCTCGGGTCTCTTGCATAAAATCTATCTATAACTCCATCCTTTATCTTTAAAAATATAAAAAGCTCACCCAATGAACTCTCTGTAAAGCTGTAATACTCTCCATCACCAAATCCATCGAACTCTATATTTTCTTCTTTGTAATCCAAAAGGTTTCTTATCATTTTGATAGAATTAAAAACTTCTTTAAGCCTTACTTTAAACCTGGCAGCTACATCTCCACTACTTTCTCTTTGAAGCTCAAATCCGCTATCTATATAAAGCTTTTCATTCAATCTACTATCAACTCTTAATCCGCTGGCTCTTGCCACTACTCCTACAGTTGCGTACTTCAAGGCATTTTTTGTCCTTAAAATTCCTGTAGTATCAAATCTATCAAGCAAAGATGGAATATCTAAAATCCACTCTTCAAACCACTTCATATCTTTTTCAAGAGTGTCTAAAAACTTTAAAAGTATATCTTTATCGATATTTTTACTCTTACCCCTAATGGCTCCAAAGCCAAACCTATGACCGGTTATGGTTTTTAAAGCTCTTCTTAACTCTTCACTTTTTTGTGAACAAAATGCCAAAGCCGAGCCAAAGCCGGCATCATTTGGAATATACCCCAAATCTGTTAAATGGTGTATCAATCTCTCTAATTCCAAAAGTAAAGCATTATATTTTTTTACATTTAAAGGTATCTCTTTTTTGGAGGCTTTTGACAAAACTTTCAAGTATGCCTTTTGGTAAGCTATGCTTTCATTGCCGCTTATTTTTTCAATAATTTCAAAAGCCTCAATCGGATTTTTGCCTTCAACCATCTTTTCAATGGCTCTATATTTGTAAAAATGTCTTACTTCAAGATGGAGCATATTTTCACCCTCTTGGGAAAATTGAAAATGTCCCGGCTCTATAATGCCCGCATGTATCGGACCTACTGCTACCTCAAAAACACCATCACCTTTTATAGCCTCATATTCATAGGGTTTAAACTCATCAAATTCTATACCATTATCTTGAAAACTCTTGAGCATTGGGTAAATTTTAGGAAATCTTTCATGATGAACAAGTGTTCTTGTATCAAAACTTC
>CAZMKH010000123.1:0-4282 GCA_964566455.1 uncultured Campylobacteraceae bacterium
GTAGTACATAATGACATAATAGAGAAAAATTGTTGCAAATATATAAACATATGCATTGCTTTTTTCATATCTTGGGTTAAATATTCCTATACTGATAGCTATCAAAAAGGCAAAGAGCGGAAAAACCGAAATCAGTATAAAAGTTGCGAAATCTTTTGCTCTTCCTTTATCCTTGAGTCCTTTGAGCCAATAAGATAAAATACCTTTGCTTTGAGTTATTTCAAGATTTTTATTGTTGTATATTTTCATAGTTTGATAATTTGTCTGCTTTATATTGTCTTTTTCAATAACAAAGGCTTTGCCGTTTTGTAAGTTCAGGTTTAAAGTACCTTTTGTATTTTTGATAGCCGCACTATTTGATATGATAAAATCCTCTTTGTTTTTATCTTTGGAGTACATAACTATATTTTGAAAACTGTTTTGCTTGTTTGATTTGTTTATAAAAACCAGCCAATTTGAAAACTTTTGCCCAAACTCCATGGCTGTAATATTGAGTTTAGCTTCAGCTTTTTTTATATCCACAAAGTTTTTATACAGTTGTTTGGAAATAGGTACCAAAAACAGAGCATTAACAAGCAGAAAAAGAGAAGTTACCAAAGAGAGTATAAAAAATATCTTGACTATTTTGTTTGGCGAAACACCAAAAGAGAAGATAACGCTTATCTCATTATCTTTTGACATTTTTACAAGGCTCAAAGCTATGGCTATAAAAAAAACCAAAGGAAAAGTATAAATGATAATCCTTGGAAGTATAAAAAGATAAAGCTCACCTAGTTCTAAAAATGTAACTTTTATGATAGCTGTAATTTGTGCTATTTTTATAAAATAGATAATGCTGACCATAAAAAAAAGTGTAAAAAATATCGGGTTAAAAGATTCGGTAAAATTTTTTAGGATATATCTGCTTATTTTGCTCATTGGTATAGCCACTCTATCAGTTTCAAGAAGTAATTATCAAACATAAAAGTTAAAAACAGAGCCAATGCCAAAAAGGGTATAAAAGGAAGCTGTAAATTTTTCTTGCCTGCTATCAAGAAAACCGGTAGTGCTATAACGGCTGATAAAAATATGGCAAACAGACCCAGTTTTACTCCAAGCATCGCTCCTATAGTGGCAGCTATCATGATATCAGCTTCTCCTAGAGCCTCTTTTTTTATGATAAATGATACATAAAATCTCAAAAGTGTAAAACCTCCCGCAAAAAGAAGAGCATTGCTAAAAGAGGTTAGAATGGTGCTGCTAAATATTGACAAAGTGAGTGCCAAGAGATTTAAGCTGTCCGGAACTGCTTTGTATCTGAAGTCTATAACTGAAAGAGCCAAAAGTAGGTCAAATACAGATGCGACTATCAAAGCATCTGTAAAATTTTCTACTTTCAAGTAGGAGAGTACAAATATAATGGTACTTAAAAGCTCAACCAAAGGGTACTGAAATGAAATCTTCTCTTTGCAGTAGTAACATTTGCCTCCAAGTATAATATATGAGAGCAAAGGTATATTATGCCACCATTTAAGTGGTTTTTTGCAACTTGTGCAGTGAGAAGCCGGAAATGCTATGTTTTCATCTTTTGGTATTCTGTATATGAGCACATTCAAAAATGAACCTATCGCCAACCCCAAAAGTGCAAAAATTATTATATAAATTCCAGACATCAAATACCGCCAAAATTTCTTTTTATATTTTTAAAACTTTGTATAATTTCATCAAACTCTTTTGGAGTAAAATCAGGCCACAAAGTATTACTGAAGAAAAGCTCACTGTAAGCATTTTGCCAAAGAAGGAAATTTGAGAGTCTTCTTTGGCCGCCTGTTCGAACAAGTATATCTACTTCAGGCATATCTTTTGTATCAAGATGCTCACTGATATCCTGGGCTGTAATATTGCCTTTTTTATATTTACAGATTTTGTTTACTGCTCTTGTAATTTCATCTTTTGAGCCGTAGTTTATGGCAAGAGTTTGTACAAGACCGGTGCATTTTTTTGTTTCATCTATGGTTTTTTGTATTCTGTTTTGCAAACTAGAAGAAAACTTGCTTACATCACCTATTATGTTAAATCTTACATTATGTTCAAGATATGTTTTAAGTTCTTTTTTTAGATAATTATCCAAAAGTTTCATCAAAAAGTCAACTTCACTCTTCGGTCTTTTCCAATTTTCCGTACTAAATGCATAAAGCGTTAAAAAAGGCAAGTTGATATTTGATGCATGTATGGTGATATCTCTTACTGTATTAGCACCTTTTTCATGTCCGAAAATTCTTTTTTTATCTTTTTGGTTTGCCCATCTGCCGTTACCATCCATGATAATGGCGATATGTTTTATATCGTTCAAATCTAACCTTTTAAATCCAGTATGCTTTTAGAGATTTTACACAGTGGCTTGATAATACTCTCTTTTTTAAAAATAATCTCTTTATATTTATGCTTATCGATAATATTGTGATATTTTGACAACAGTGTTATATCACTGCTTTCGTCTATTATTCCACTAAAACATCCAAAATTTTTAAATGCAAAATAATATTGTACTCTTTTTTGATTTAAATTTTGATTTATGATTTTAAATTGTAAAAGCATAGGTTCGTTATACAAAAAAAGAGGATAGGAAAATATACCGTTTTTGGCACAAAAAAGAAAACTTTTTATCTTCTCTTTGTTTTGGGATGTTTGTTTGCTAAGTATATTTTGATAATATGAGAGCGGGTTTTTTGCCTTTAAATTTTTTACTACTTCACCAAAAGGCATCTCAAAAGAGAAAAATGAGTGATTTTGAAAAAAATCAGGCTGTTTCAAAAGATTTGAAAGTGTGATGATACCATCATTGTCCAAAGAGATGATGCACCAGTAAGAATATCCCACATCCAAAGATTTATGTGATATGCAAGTTATTTGCTTATTGTTTACCGAGAGTAGATATCTCTTATAATCAATCTTTTTATCTACTTTTATACTTACCAAAGGAGAGTTTTCAAGTGTAACTTCTTTGTCATATTTTTTATCAAACAAAGAGGTAAAAAAAACTTTCAAAAACTCTTCAATATACAAAAATATACTCCTAAAGTGTTTTGGACAGTTCTAAAATTTTGAATGATATATTTAATTTTGTATCTTTTTCAAGTTTGGTTAAATGAAGATTTTTATCAACAAACTTTATCTCGTTCGTATCGGAACCAAAACTGTTTTTTTCAGAGATAATATTTAAACAAACTGCATCTATATTTTTGCTTTGTATCATGTTTTTTGCATTTAACAGGGCATTCTTTTCATCAGTTTCTAGCTTGAAGCCAATAGTTTTTATGCCTGTTTTGTTTAAGTTTTTTAAAATATCAATATTTTTTGTAAGCTTTAGAGGAAAATCATTATCGATATCTTCTTTTTTTATTTTACCCTCTTGTTTGTTTTTGGGTACAAAGTCGCTAACTGCCGCAGCCATAAAAAGATACGGGGTTTTTTTGATAAGTTTGGGTGCTTCTTTTTCATTTATGTTTGGTTGGCTCATTACACCTTTTTTGGCAACTTCAAGAGTTTTCTCTATCATTTCAAACATCTCTTTTGAGCTTTCAACATCTATTGTATATATATCATTTGGAAGTGACTCATCTTTTTTAGTTGCAACAAGACAAACATCACACCCTTTTAAGTACAAAGCTTCGCAAAGAGCTGATGCCATTTTTCCGCTTGAAAAGTTTGAAATATATCTGACATCATCAATTCTCTCTATCGTTCCTCCACCCGTTACTACAACTCGTCTGTTTTCCCAAAACTCCTCTTTTAAAAGTTCCCTTGCACTTTGATAAAATATCTCCAAAGGCTCCGCCATAGCACCAACTCCCACATCATTGCAGGCTAAAAGTTTGTTTTGAGGCTCAACTATGATATGGCCGAAAACTTTTAGTTTTTTCAAGCTTCCTTGTGTGTTTGGGTTGAGATACATATTTGTATTGGCTGAAGGGGCAATGATAAGAGTTTTGTTAAAAGCCAGCACACTCTCAAGCAAAAGATTGTCAGCAATGCCGGCAGATATTTTATTGACAGTATTGGCACTGGCGGGTGCTATGATAAATATATCTGCCCATTTTGCCAAGCCTATGTGGTTGTTGTCATTTGCCCAACTCTCGCTTTCCTTTATAAGTACTTCATTCTGACTGATGGCTTCAAAAGTAAGAGGTGAGATAAATTCTTTGGAGCTTTCACTCATAACAACTCTGACTTTTGCGCCGCTTTTTATAAAAAGTCTTATAAGCTCAAGTGTTTTATATATGGCAATACTCCCGGTAACACC
>CAZMKH010000124.1:0-4260 GCA_964566455.1 uncultured Campylobacteraceae bacterium
CACTCATTTTTTAAAAAAGAGAATGCATTAAATCTGATAGTTATCATTTTTTCTCCCTGAATGGTGGACCTTTTAGTAAAATTCCTGTTATCTGTGAAGCTTTGTTCGGTGGCATCTTTGCCATTATTTTTGAAATTTTTTTGGCTTGTAGATTAAAAAGTATTCCTGCTGCTTCATACTCATTCATATTTGATAGTATCTGCGCAGCTGCCGAGTCTTTCATTTTGGAGTAAGTTTGACTTATTTTGTCATCTTTGGCTTCTTTGATAGCTTTTAAAAGTTCTTTGTTTTTGGCAATCATATTTTTTAGATTTTTCTCTTTGAGATTGATTTTTTGGAGTGTTGCATTTATATCGGTTTCTTTTTGCAATAACATCTTCTTTTTCTTATCAAGCAAAGCATTTGTAGCTGCCCTTAGAGCTTCCAAAGCTTCTCTTGCTTCATCAATTTTTTCTATTTTTGAGCTAAGTTCAGCTTTTCTTTGTTCAAAGATTTGATTGCATTCGTAAACATTGCTTTTTGCAACAATAAAAGAAACAACAAACAGCAATGACAGTAGAATTTTCAAAAAGTTCTCCTCTTGTATATCGCCTGTGATAATTCATCCAACAGTTTTTGCTCATCTTTTTTTATTTTATCAAGTTTTTGCTCTATCTCCAAATCTTCAAGATATTTTATCTTTTCATACTCCATTAAAGCTCTCTTGTACTCTTCTCTTTTTTGGATCAACTCACTCTCTTTTTGTCTTAAAATTTCTTCTTTATCCTTTTTAAAAGAGTGTAATTTCTCAAAAGAGTAACTTGCAGACAAGAAAATACCAAACTTCCCCTCTTTGGGCTTTTTAATGGTATCAATCTGTAAAATTAACTCTGCTATCTCTTTTTTAATAATCTCTTTTTTTGAATTTAAAAGAGCAATCTCATTTTCTATTATCTCAACTTTTTGTTTTTTAACCTTTAATAGTTGAGAATATTTTGTTTTCACATCCAATTACCTGATGATAGTATCTTTTCTATCGGGACTTGTCGAGATGATTCCTACTCTTGTGCCTACCAACTCTTCTATAGCTTTTATATATTTTTTTGCATTATCAGGCAGTTTGTCATATTCATTTATGCCTTCGAGCTTTTCCCATCCGTCAAACTCTTCATATACCGGCTTTATACCATCCAAACTGCTTGGAAAGTCTTTTGTAATTTTCCCGTCAACTTCATAAGCAACACATACTTTTATCTTTTTAAAGCCATCAAGCACATCGAGTTTCATCAGTGCCAATTCATCGCAGCCGTTTATTCTGCTGGCATATTTGCAGGCAACTGCATCAAACCAGCCACATCTCCTTGGTCTTCCTGTAGTTGTACCAAACTCATACCCTTTTTTGCCTAAGAGTTTTCCTTCTTCACCTTTGTCTTCAGTAGGAAAAGGTCCGTTACCCACTCTTGTACAGTAAGCTTTGACAATTCCTGTAATCTTTCCTATATCTTTTGGATTTAGTCCAAGTCCCGTACAGGCACCTGCGCTTATGGTATTTGAACTTGTTACAAACGGATAAGTACCGTGGTCTATATCCAAAAGAGTTCCTTGTGCACCTTCAAGTAAAACTTTTTTTCCTTTTTCCAACTCATTCCATACAAGATGGGTAGTGTCGCATAAAAACGGTTTTAAAAATTTAGCATAGATTTCCAGTTCACTTTTAAGCTCATCAGCATCCGGAATTTTTATATCCAAAGCATCAAAATAGACTCTGTTTGTTTCAAAATAACTCATCAATGATGAAATAAGTTTATCAACATTTCTAAGTTCACCCAGCCTGTGACCGTTTCTCTCAATTTTTAAAGAGTAAGCCGGTCCTATACCTTTGCCGGTTGTTCCTATGGCTTTTGCTCCTCTTAGCCTTTCTCTAGCTTTATCTATCTCTTGGTGAAAATTTAAAATCATATGGGCTTTGTCACTTACAAAAAGTCTTCCCTCCAAATCATCAAATCCGTTTTTTTCAACCTCTTTCATCAAAGCTTTTGGAGATACAACCACTCCGTTTCCTATGATATTTATGGCATCTTTATTTAAAACTCCTGAAGGTATAAGATGAAGAGCTAACTTTTTGTCACCTACGACTATGGTATGACCGGCGTTATGCCCGCCTTGATATCTTGCAACAACTTCATACTTTTGAGCAAGCATATCAACTATCTTGCCTTTTCCTTCATCTCCCCATTGAATTCCAACTATCATATCAGCTTTATTTGTCAATTTTATTCCTTTATCTCTATTATAGCATCGATATATCCGGCAAATCCGACTGCCCTTAAACTCTCCCAGGTGTAACTTCCGCCCATTGCTAGAGTTTTGTTGTCTTCGAAAAATCTAAAATACAAATCATCATAATATCTCATCTTGGCATAGTATAGCGGTGCAACAATTATCTTTTCATACTCAATTTTATCACAAAGCTCTTTTATCTTGGTTAATTCATGCTTTAAACTTTGAGGAACTGTTTTGATAACTTCATCAATATCTTCAGGATGTTGCAAATATGCCAATTTGCTAAGCCACTCCTTATTAAGGGAGAGTATCTCTTCTATATTTCCTTTTTCAAAAACCGAGATATCTATACCAAGCTCTTTTGAAATGATTTTGGGTATTTTTATATTGGAAATTTGCAAATTTGCAAAAAGCTCCAGTTTTTCAAAAATCTTTTGTGAAATCAAGATAGGCTCTCTTAAATCACTTGAGCCAATATGCTCAGCCCCCACCTGATAAATTTCACTGCTTGGATATCTAAATACAGGCTGTATATAAAACCACTTGTCATGCTCTACACTTCGCCCAAGCCTTTTTGTAATAAGTCTAACGACATCAAGTGTGCTGTCAGCTCTTAGAGAAAGAATTTGGTTTTTTTCATCACCAAATCTTACAAGCTCTTTTGTAGATATGCTTTTTGTTTGATGATAGGAAAAAAATGGAGTAACTATCTCTTCATATCCAAACTCTTCCAAAATTTGACCGGCAAGATTTTCTATCTCTCTTTTGAGTTTCGCACTCTTGCCAAAATAGAGCTTGCTTCCTTTTGGTATCTCATGTTCATATATCATTTACATTTCCAAAATTTGACTAAAGATTTTATTGGCTGTTCCGTCATACTCTCTTTCGCCCATCTCATCAAGTATCAACTCTAACGCATTTAAAACCCAGCTTGTTTCATAGGGTTTTATAAGACCCATGTGATTTATCCTGAAAAGTTTTCCTTTCAAATGATCCTGACCGCCGGCGATATTTACTTCATACTTGTTTTTTAGTACTTTTCTTATCTCATCAGCTTTTTCATGATAAACCGCACTCATAGAGGGTGCCGGAGTTTTAGGAAATATTTTAAATCCTATCGCTTTTAAAGCTTCATTGGATGCTTTACTTCTTAGTCTTGTTTGCTTATAAAAATTATCCAAGCCAAAAGCAAATATATTATCAAGTATGGTATTTAACCCGATTATTAAAGTAGTAGGAGCGGTCCATGCGGTTGTATTTTGCCTTTGTTTTTTAAGCTCTGTATTTAAGTTAAAGTAGTATCCTTTTCCACCCTGCTCTACTTTTTTTACGGCATTACTGCTCAAGCCTAACATAGAAAGACCCGGAGGCAACATAAAAGCTTTTTGACTTCCGCTTATAAGCACATCTATATCGCTGACATCTATATCTTCAACACCGACTGCTGTGATACCGTCAGCTATGATAGTGATATTTGGATTTATCTTTTTAGCCTCTTTTGCGATAGCTTCAACAGGATGTCTTAGCCCCCCTGCACTCTCACAAATCTGCACGCAGATAGTATCTATATCTTTATGCTCATTTAAAGCCTTGAGGATATCTTCTACATTTGCCGGAGTATCCCACTCATACTTAATCTCAACAAGTTCCAACCCCCAAGCTTTTACAATTTTGCCAAATCTTTCACCAAATTTTCCTGCATTTACCGTGAGGGCTTTTTTTTGACAAAGATTAAGAACACTAGCTTCCATAGCTCCCGTTCCGCTTGAAGCCAGCATCAAAACTTCATCCATTTTAAATATTTTTTTTAGTTTTTCTCTGGTTTGTCTAAATATTTCAGAAAATTCCGGAGTTCTATGGTGAATAGTAGGCTCACTCATAGCCACTCGAACATTTTCAGGAACCGCAGTAGGTCCCGGTGTCAAAAGTAACATTTTATTCCTTTTTTTCGTGATTCGTGATTAGTGATTCGTGATTAGTTTAAAAAATTGGACAAAG
>CAZMKH010000125.1:0-4260 GCA_964566455.1 uncultured Campylobacteraceae bacterium
TCCGAGTGATAAGGAAAAACCGATCGTTCAAAAGTTTGTAGATGCCAGACTTTTTGTACAAAAAAACGAATATGTTCGCGTTGCCCACGAAGCTTTTTTTAAATACTGGGATGTTGCCAAAGAGCTTTTGAACAAAGAAAAAAGCGACATCATCCAGCGAGAAAGAGTCGTCGACGCATATAAACTCTATCGCGAACAGCAAAATAACAAAAACGCTCTTTTGCAAGGAAGTTTGCTCTATTTGGCGCATGAGATTCTCGAAAAAAAGGGAGCCGAGTTTTTTGATAGCAATGTGGCGGGTGTATCCTTGTATATTAGGAAGAGTTTGGAGCACGCCCAAAAGTTAGATAGAAGGAAACGGAATTTTCTCATCGGCAGCTTTACGACTATGTCGGCATTGGCAGGGTTTACCGGTTATGAATTTTTACAAGCGAGTACAAATGAAAGCCAAATGAAAAATAACTTGGGATTGTTTTATGCGGAACGAGCATTGGCTTTACTTAACGAAAAAAATCTTATGTTATCGCATTTATATGCATATTATGCATTAAAGTATTTGGATTTTTTAAGCGCAAAAGATGTTGTCTCTTCAATGATAGGAATACTCCAATGCTATCCTTATACCAAGTTGCTTTATCGCGATTACTTTCATTGTTCCGGTGTATACAAAGCGGCTTTAACTCCGGATGAAAAATATATTATCTCGGTAGGTGATGATAATGCACTCATTGCAAGGAAGGCCATCTCTCCTGATAGGCATTCTATTTACAATAAAGAGCATAAAGATGCCATTTACGATTTTGTTTTTACAAATGATACCACATTTGTGACTGTATCAAGAGACGGAACAGCAAGAGAATGGTATTACCCGAGCTTCCGTTCAAAAGAACTCTTGCATGTGGGTTTTAAATTAAAACGCATAGTTTATAGCAAAAAATACGACTTGTTAGTTTTTGGCGGTGATGACGGTCGAGTTGTTTACAAATATCCATCAAAACCATTACAAGTGAAGAAATATGCATCACATACCGTATCGTCTTTATTTTTAAGTGAGAGTAAAACTACCGATGAGCTTTATATAAGTTTTACAAGGTTGTCAACAATTATTGTCGTCGATTTAAATAGCTTTGAAATTAAAAGAGAAATAGAAATCGAACTATTATCTTTTGACAATTATATTAAACATATCGATAAACATAACGATAGTTTGCTGATAGGCACATCAAAAGGCGATTTATTTGAATATTGTGAACAGAAGCACACCATTACTAACTATTATAAAACAGGAGAAGATCAGGGGATATCACAATTTTGTAAAAGTTCAAATTGGATTTATGTACCGTTTTCAAGAGGAGTATTTGAAATTTTTCAAAATAAAAAGCTTGTTGAAAAGAATAGTTCGTCTTTTCAGACAGTGGAATGCCTTTCGACAGATAAAAATAATTCTATCCTGATCGGTAGTACATGGGACAATGCCTGCTTTATATACGATTTGACTTCGAAAAACAGGCGCATGCTTTTGCCTGGACACCATTCGGCAATATACTGCGTAGCTCCCGTAAACAAAAAGTATCTGTTAACCGGTGCGGGTCTTGGAGGTACGGATATAAGGCTGTGGGATTTGCATGCCAACAAGGTGAAAATGGAATATCTTGGGCATACGGGATCTATAAGACAAATACTTGTATGTGGTTTGGGTAAATGTTTTATAACGGCTTCTTCCGATGCTACCGTCAAAGTTTGGGATATATCAAAGAAAGAGTGCATACAGACACTGAAAAAACATCAAGCCGAAGTTTTTTCGATAGCGCTCAGCCATGATGAAAAGCTTTTGATATCGGCATCTTATGATAGAAGTGTCATCGTTTGGAGAAAAAATGAAAAAGGAGGTTTTGTATTTCATAAGAAATATGAAGGTATCCACCGTGATACTATTTATGGCATTGCCATGTCGCAAGATGATACGTATGTTGCTACAAGCTCTTACGATAAAACCATTAAATTGTGGAATATTAAACAAAAAGGGTGTCCTGATTCAGATATGAGACACCCAAAACAACAACGATGTCATACTGTGTTGCCGCAAGTGCATACGCAAAGGATTTATCATCTTCTATTCCATCCTAATAATAGGTTTCTTTTTTCTTGTGGTAGAGATGGAAAGATTGTTCGATGGGAAGTGAAAGGCGGGAGATGCTCTTCTTATAAAGTATTTCGGGACAACTCTCATAAAGATAGAGTATATTGGCTCTCGTTATCTCCTTCTGGCAAAAAAATTGCATCTTCTTCCAAAGATAAAACCATACGCGTATGGGATATCAACGGGAAATGTCTTTCTGTCTTGCAAGGACATAAAAAACGAATCTATTGTGTAGCGTTTATTGATGAACATACATTAGCATCTGTTTCGTGGGATAAAACGTTGAGAGTGTGGGATATTTCAAATCTTAAAAAGCCTAAACCGCTTCAAATATATAAAAGATTTCCGGATGCCGATATTGTCTCTGCAGCTAAAAAGACTGTAAGACTGGCAGATGGTACCTTGTTGGATTCTAAAACAATAGAAATTAAGATTCAAGAGTTGGAAAGCGAATGCCAAAAAGTGCTGGAGGGGAAAAAAGAAGTACAGAAAAAACATCCTAAAATATTGATTGATTGGCCTAAAGATCATCCCTTTTATTTAAAGTATAAGCCTAATAGCTGATAAATGTGACGGGAATGTGACATTTTTTTGATAGTATTAAAAATGCCAAATTCGGCGAAGATTAGATATACAACCAAATAAAGGAGGAATACATGTCATTAGGTGCTTTGCAACAAGCCGCCAATCAAATGGTGCGAGAGTTGGGAATTTCTAGAAATGATGATTTTGGCATGAAACTCGGCGTATTTATCGACCATCAAACCATGGGTTGGAGATACATGGGATCGGAGAATGCCCAAACTGACTGGAAAAATATGGATAGAACGCTACTGAGGCTTTTTGACAAAGTCAATCAATACACGCATTCTATCACATATTACAATGGCACGGCGTACCTGCTGAAAATCACAAGTGACAACGGCAGTCGCTTTGCGGCAATCGGGGCGCCGCAGGAGCTTTTGCTCTCTTTGATGCCATAGGCGTTGATTAAGGTAAGGTCACACAGAATAGACATGATGGTAAATTCAAAAAGGAGGCAAACATGTCCGACAAACTTGATGAAGGCAAAAAATTGGAAAACGGTGTCGAATCTCAAAAGAAATCGTCATCTTCAAGCCAATCGAAAACAGACAACGTGAAGGATAAAACAGCGAATGATTTGTATAAAAATCTGAAGCAGTGACTTTTCTTTTTTTCAAATAGTGCGGGGCGGGTTTACCCGCTGCATCCGCAAGCATTATGCTTTTTCTCGTAAGCGAGCATCTGAGAAGGTGTAGCTCTACCGCTGTTTTCTTCAAAAGCCCCGCATTTACGGCATTTGATATACACCTGCGTCTCTCCACCGGAGAGCGGGAACGTATTGGCGATGTACCAATCGTGCTTGCCTTTTCCCCAGCAAAAGGAGAGCTTGGAAAGCACAATGTATGACATAAGACTCAATACGGCGATGTCACCTACAACAGGCGGTGACTGGACGATAGTATAGCCGAATGACTCCATAACGAACGCCAACACAATTCCCCAAATCAAATATTTCATAGCTTTTCTCCTTCCTGATATTATTGCGAAAATATTTTAAGAAACATCTACGATCATGCTCGGATCGAAAATCACTACCTCCGACCACATATCGTCTCTGATACCCACACCGTCGTATCCGCATTTTTTGACTTCTTTGTGGATGCGCGAGAGGTTTTTTCGAAACGTTTCGTAACGTTTGCGATTGTCCGTTTCGTAGTGTTCACGCACCAAATATCGCCAAAGTGCCGCAACCTCTTGACAAGTGAGCCGTTTGTTTCCGGGAATAACTTTATAAAAATCGGGTTTGAGTATCTTGCGTGTAAATTTGCGCACAAGGCGTCGGATGATCTCCGGATCGGGAGTATCGTGCCATAAAAGATGCGTATGCGGCGCCAATGTGCATTGTAGAACTTTGTCGCCGAAAAAGGCGGCGAAAATAGGATCGGTCGAGAGATAAACGCCGTAACCCAATCCTTTTCCCCACTTTTCGTGACGTGTAGAAAACCCATGGTTGCGTATTTGAAGTGCCGCATGTGCATCCGTACCATGATAGTAACGATATGAGGAATGACGTGGCATGATGCTCTCCTTGTTGT
>CAZMKH010000126.1:0-4259 GCA_964566455.1 uncultured Campylobacteraceae bacterium
TTATAATGATGCACAAATCAAAGCTGTTGCAAAATATATAAAAAGCTTAAAATAAGACTAAAGGGGTAACTCTATAATAAAGATTGCCCCTTCATTATCATTTTTTACTGAAATATTTCCTCCAAAATTATCAACTATAATTGTTTTTGACATATATAGACCTATGCCTGTTCCTGTACCCTGTTTGGTTGTAAAATTGGCTTCAAAAATTTTATCCATTATTTCAAGAGGTATGCCCCCTGCATTATCTTTTATCTCTATTTTAGTACTATTGTTGCTTTTGTAGAGTCTGATTTTGATGTATGGGTTTTTTACTTTCTTTAGTTCAAGTGCATCTTTGGAATTATGCAGTATGTTTAGTATAACCTGGGAGAGTTGATTTGGATAACCTTTGTAACTGATACTTTTATCTGCATTTATTTCCATATTGATACCGTTGTGTTTAACGGAGGCTTCTATGATTTTAACCGCATTTTGTATCGCATTTTCCAATTTAAACTCAATTTTCTCTTTATCTTCTTTATAGAAATTTCTAAAATCATCAATAGTTTGTGACATATACTCTATCTGCTCAAGAGAGTTTTGAACATATTTGTTCAAGGTTTTTTCATCCAGCTTGCCTTTTAAACTGTAAAGCCTCATATTTTGCAGGATAATACTAAGCCTTGTTAGCGGATGTCTCCACTGGTGAGCTATATTTGCAAGCATTTCTCCCAAAGCTGCCAATTTTGACTGATTTTCCAAAATCCTGTCTTTTTTTGCATTTTTGGATATCTCTTCTTGAACCTTTGCTTCAAGGTTGTTTGCCAGATTTTTTAGTTCATTTGATTTTTCTTCCAGTGATTCATACATTTTGTTTATAGGAGAAGAGAATAAAAATGCAAAAGGGATAGCAACTATGATAGCAAGAAGTACGGTAAAAAAAGTTCTTTTTTCTATGTAATGTTCACTATCTTTTATCTTTTCAATTTTTTCAACATATATGAGCCTGAGATTTTGTGAATTTTTAAACTTTAAAGGCTGTATAAAAATCTTTTTGCTTTTTATAAAAAGCGGTTTTTTGGTTTTCATAATTGTTTTGGCATATTTTGGAAATGTTTTATAGATATTTTTACCATTTTTGGTATATCGAGACCAATTATATAGTGAGTTTGGATGAATGATAAAATAACCCTGCTCATCTACAAGATAAACATTAAAAGTTGGAGAGAGTGTAAGGATTTTGAGGTACTCTTTCATAAAAATATTTACTATTAAAAATCCTTTGTATCTGTCAAATTTATATATCGGATAAGCTATCCTGATGACAGGTTTGAAAGGAATTTCGATTTTGCCATGTTCGACATTTAAGTCAATATTGGAAAACCAGATTTTATCTTTTGGAAGTTTTAAACATTGCCTACAGTAATATCTCGGATATTTATTTTGCAAAAAATCTTTTGGTACTTCATAGGGTTTTGAGCCTATTTTTCTTCTATCAAACCTTAAAACTTCATTTCCGCCGGTATTTATATATCTTAGCTGCATATAATACTTATCACTGCTTATCATAGTATAAAAAAGGTTTTCTACTATGCTTTTATCTCTATGTTTATTGACAAAATTTAAAAAATTTTTGTTATTGGCAATAGCTTTTAAAGTATCGCTTACATTTTCATAAAAAAAGTTTAGATACTCCATCTTGTCTTTGGCATGAATTCTAGCTTGTCTTTCGAACTTTTTTTGTGAAGTTAAATTGTTAAAATATATATGAAGCATAAAAATTGAAGCAAGCAGCAGTGTGGCAAAAAGAAGGTACGAGAGAAAGAGAACAAGTTTAAATCTTCTCTTTTTCTTTGCTAAATCTTTTAATTCAATCATATCTGTTTATTCTATAGCCAAGCCCACGGATATTGTCTATAAAATTATCTTTTAGTTTGGCTCTGAGTTTTTTTATTTGAGTTCTTAATGTATTGCTGTTTATGGGTTTATCTTCCCATACATATTCTATGATGGTATCATAGCTTACAGTATGTGATATGTTTTTTACAAGTAAAAATATAAGTTTGATTTCATTTTTGCTAAGTTCGACTATATTGCCGTTTTCATCTATAAGTTCTTGTTTTTTTATATCAAAACTGTATGAATCATTTAATTTTATAAGGTTTTTATCATTTTGAAGTATAAGTTTATTGATGCGAAGTTCCAACTCTTCAAAAAAGAACGGCTTTCTTATATAGTCACTACAGCCTAACGAATATGCTTTTTTTACATAGTCGATATCAGACATTGATGTGATGAATATGATGGGAGTATCGATGTCAAGCTCTCTTAGCTCTTTAAGTGTTTCAAAACCGTTAAGTCCTGGCATATTAATGTCAAAAAGAAAAATGTCATAGCTACCAAGAGCATTGTCTTCAAAAAGTTCTTCACCGTTTTGGTAGCCTTTGACAATATGATTTTTAAGCTCGAAGTAGTTTTTGACTTCTTCTCTTATAAAGTCATCATCTTCAAGGATAAGAATCTTCACCTTCTCTGTCCTTACATCATTCCACTCTCTTGTAGATACTCCTTAAGTCCTTTGGTTTTGTATATGCCTTTAACGATATAATTGATAAATACAATCATTTGGCTTGGGTCGGCATATCCGGGAAGTTGTATGATTTTATTCCAATTTTTATCAAACATTACTATTTGAGGAGTTGCTTTGACGGCAAAACCCATCTTTAGCGAAATAGTATTTGTCTTTTTAGGAGGCTTTCTATCGCCCATTTCATACTCATGATATTCATCAAGAGGGATAGAATAAACATTGAAATTATCTTTCAATAGTTTATGTAGAGCTTTGTTTTGCTCTATATCTTTTTTAAATATTTTACAATACGGGCAAGTTTTTGTCTCAAAAAGTAGCATGACATTTTTGCCGTTGGCCACAAGTTTTGTAGTGTGTTGCAATATAGAATCTTTAGCATTTGAAACAGTTATTGCCAATACAATAAATATAAATATATTTATAAGTTTTTTCATTATTTCCCCTATTTATAAGCTTTAGGATTTTGGTTTTTGCTCTTTTTTTCCAATCATTATGCCATTTTTTTCATAAAACTCTTTTAAGGCTTTATAAACTTCACCGTTTTTTCTGTCTTTGCCCAGCCAAAGACCGCTTTTTACAAAATCAAGCGTAACTTTAAACTGCTTTGGAGGCATATAGCCCGGAACTATAAATATACTTTTGCCCTCTTTGTCTGCAAAGATCAAAGTTGGAGTAGAGTTTACTTGATATATATCTATAAGTGTTTTAGTATCGACATCCATAGGCTTACCTTCATGCAGAAGTTTATGCATTCTGTTTTTCATGGCATCTATCGAATAAACACTAAACTCATTTTTAAGCTCATCATGAAGTTTTTTATCATTATGCATATCAAGATTGAGTTTTGCGCAGTATGGACATCCGTCTCTTTCGAAAACGATAAGCATATATTTGCCTTTTGGCTCAAGTGAAAAACTGTCTTTAAAAACATCACTCAGGTCCACTTGTGGAAGTTTGTCTTTATCGTTTTGCACAATTTCTGCCTGGCTTGTCTTTGCTTGAGGATTGTTGTCAACTTTAACAAGTTTTGGAGTTTCAGCCTGTACGGTTTTTACAGAAGTTTTTTCGTCACACCCGCTTAAAAAAAACAGGACTGCAAAAAGCAGCCCTGTTAAAACCTTCATTGAAGTTTTACTCATTTTTTAAGTCCTTTTGCATATCCGTGTAAGATTGCATTGACTTTGTTTATATGGTTTTTATCTGTCAATATGCCTGGAGTTGTGTTAACTTTCTTCCAAAGCATATCATTTGTCATATTTTGATGACATCCCATACAAACACCTGTTCTTTCCATTTTTATTCTCATGTCCTGATCGAGTGGTCTAGATGCTGGCCAGTGAGAACCAACATTTGCAAGTTGTTTTCCGTCTCTTGTGACAACTTGAGACCATCCAAAATTCATTCCAGGAATTGCTTTCATCTGTACTGTTGTATGAGAAGAAACAAATTGTCCTGTTGCCAAATTTTGTAAGTCTATCTTGGTATCTTTATCCTGGTCAATCATAGGATCTTTTTTACCATAACCCAAAGCTTTTTGGCTTGAGTGACAACTCTCACAAGTTCTGGCCTTGTTGTCTGTTGTGTGTGGCTGGACAGGAGACATATCAATAGCGTCAACTATGTGACCGTTATCATGAACTCTTGCCTGTTTGTTGAGTATAAGAGTTTCACCTTTTGGACCTATAAC
>CAZMKH010000127.1:0-1691 GCA_964566455.1 uncultured Campylobacteraceae bacterium
TTTTTGTTTTTATATTTTCAAATTCTTCTTTGGAAATTATCCCTTTCTCAAATAAATTATTCCATTTTAATATTTCATCGGCAACAGAATATGAACTTAAATTATCTCTACCTATAATTTTCAGTTTATCTTTTTTACCTGAAAAAATACCATTTTTTATAATCCAATCTTTATGTTCTTCTAAAGGATTAAAAAATAGCTTGTTAAAAACTAACAATAAAAGAATGACTGCTATTACAGTAGTTACTAATCCTCCGATTATAATGGTTCCTGTCGTTATTTCAACATTTGGATTATGTTTTTTATAATCCCATTCATACACATCAGGGTTGTGTTGCTTTGCTTGATTGTATTTTGCATAATCTACAATTGTCTGATTATCCATATAATATGCATAAGCAAAAAATACTGTAAAAAATACTCCAACACCTAATTAAGTAATTTTTCATATATATTTTAGCTCTATTTATTGGTAAAAAGCTAAAATATTTTTTTGCATAGTATAATGCAAAAAATGCTATTATCATAATTGGTATATCCAAATAAAAAGGATTCCCTTCCCCATTAAAAAATAAAAATAATGGTAATATTAAAATTAAAAAAAAGCCAATTATTTTGGCTTTATTTACCCCACTTAAGGGTAAATCTGTTGTTGGAGTATTGGATTTTTCATTTTCCAAGCTATCATTTTGATCTTCTGTATGATTTTTCTTTTGTTCTTTTTTGATCTCATTGTAAATAGAATGGTGCACTTTTGCCTCCTTTTTATATATTTTACTCTGTTAAAACCTAAAACGGTATTACATCATCATCTATATCAGAAATGTTTTCTTGTTGTTGAGATTGCTGTTGTGCAGGTTGCTGCTGCTGTTGATATTCACTATTTGTATTTTTAGGGCCTAACATTTGCAAACTTTCAACTGAAACTACATGTTTACTTTTTTTGTTACCATGTTGATCGTTCCATTGCTCTAATTTCAACCTACCCTCGACTAAAACTTTCTTACCTTTTTTAAGATATTGATTCGCAATCTCTGCCGTCCTTCCAAAAAAGACAATATCTATAAACATTATCTCTTCTTTTTTTTCATTGGTATTTTTATCTGTCCAGCTTCTATTTGTCGCTATACCTGTATTTGATATTGCTAAACCGCTTTGCAAATATCTAATCTCTGGATCTCTTGTTAAATTTCCTACTAAAATCACTTTATTAAACATTTTCTTTCCTTGTTTCTTTAATTATAGTAACATTTTTTCTTATATATGTGGGTGTGTCCAAGTCATTTTTAGTTTCAACAGTCATAGATACATTGCCTATTATTAGAAATTTTATATCCTGTATTTGCTCATTTGTAAAACCACCATATGCTATAGCTATTTTTTCTAATGCACTACAAAAACCTTTTGCAAAAGCTAATTTCTCTTTATCATTATTTTTCAAAAAAGCCTTATAAGTTTCATATGATTTTTGCAAACTTCCTTTTAATTCTTCCTCTTCTATGCTAACCATTATTTTTACTCCTTTTTTTATCAGTTTTAAAAAACCATTATCAAGTCTCATGCAAATACACTTTAAGCTTCCTTCCAATCTTAGGATGTTTTAGCTTCTTTATAGCACTACTTTCTATCTGCCTTACTCTTTCTCTTGTTACATGTAAAACGGCACCTATCTCTTCAAGAGTAAATTCACA